>NZ_JBFTNT010000048.1:0-54613 GCF_056397585.1 Pedobacter sp. 05L430
GAAAGGAGCATTATTACTAATTATGTTCACCTGTTTACAGGTTTCGGCGAATGTTTACTCTCAGGAAAAGTTCTCACTTGATTTAAAGCAGACGGAAGTAAGCAACATTCTCACAAAGATTCAAAAACAAAGTAACTACCGCTTTTTTTACAATTATGCCAGCTTAAAGAAGCTGGGTAAAGTAGATTTGCAGGTAAAAGATGCGGGTATCCACGCCATTATGGATGCATTAATGGGCAGTAAATTGCCATATAAAATAGCTGATGATCATGTGGTAATCATTGGTGCGCCAGAAGCCCAAATTGCCATAAAAGGTAAAGTTGTTGATTCAAAAGGAGAGACACTTATAGGGGTTAGTGTTAAATTGCAAGGAACCAATATTGGGGCTACAACTAATGTTAACGGCGAGTTTGTAATTAATGCTCCTGAAAACGGGGTTTTAGAGTTTAGTTATGTTGGCTATGAAAAACAGATTGTTAATATAGCCGGACAAACTAACCTGACCATTACTATGGTTGAAACGAATTCCAATTTGGATGAGATTGTAGTTGTAGGTTATGGTACCTCTAAAAAAATAGATGTTACAGGATCAATAGCCAGTATTAAAGGTAGCGATATTCAGAATTTACCTGTAAGTACAGTTGCCCAGGCATTGGAAGGCAGAGCAACGGGTGTTAATATAGTTCGTAATGATGGAACTCCAGGTGCTGCGCCAAGTATCCGTATCCGTGGTACCGGTACTATAAATGATGCTAATCCTTTGGTAGTAATTGATGGAGTGCCTTCAGGTAATCCTGACGCCTTAAGTGATGTTAACCCTAACGATATCGCTTCAATAGAGATATTAAAGGATGCATCGTCAAGCGCTATTTATGGTACAAGAGCTGCGAATGGAGTAGTTTTGGTAACAACTAAAAGAGGTAGTTACAGTCAGAAATTAGCTACTTCCATCAATGCATATACAGGTGTTTCTAAATCTACCAAGTACATCGACTTGCTTACGGCTCCTGATCTTTATGCACTTAAAAGGGAAAGATTTACTAACGATGGGGCTGCTATTGAAGCACCATGGAATGATGCGTATTACTCGACCCAGCGCACAGACTGGCAGAAGGCCATCCTGGGAAGCGGAAAAGTAAATAATATCGATCTTAATCTGCAGGGAGGTAATGAGGTTTCTACCTATTATTTTTCTACTTCTTTTTATGATGAAAAAGGGATTATCGACAAGTCTTACTTTAAACGCTTTAGTACCCGCATCAATTCGGAGCATAAGATTAAACCCTGGTTAAAATTAGGGCAAAACTTGCAGGTAACTTATGGGGAAACCAATGGTTTTAATAATAATGATTCTCAGACAGGCCTTCTCTTTTCTGCGTTAAGGTTTAATCCTGCAATTCCAACAATGAATGATGATGGAACATATGGAACCTCAAAAGCTTTTGCCAACCAGTTAGGTGATATCAATAACCCTTATTCAACCATTCAACAGGCTGATGCTTATAACCGTAAATACAGGGCTATTGCCAATGTGTTTGCAGAGGTGCCTATTTATAAAGATTTAAAATTCCGCGCTAACTATGGTTTCGATGGTACAATTGGCCGCAGTTATTCTTTTAACATAGAAGACAGAATCCAAACAAGAGAAACAACAAGTTCAACATTAACGCAGGCAGAAGCGGAGAATTATTCACACTTGTTAGATCTTGTTCTTACTTACGATAAAGTAATCAGCAAAAGTCATATCACTTTCACTGGTGGATATTCTTCGCAAAGTTTTAGAGGAAGCTATTTCTCTGCTGGCAGAGTGGGGTATGACGATACTTCTAAAGACCAAAGGACTTTAAGAAAAGGAAATGCCTTTTTAACTGCCGATGGTAGTTATGATGATCCGTCGGGCCTGGAATCAGTTTTTGCAAGAGGATTTTATGATTACGATGGCAGATTTTTAGCAACCCTGACTTTTAGAGCAGATGGTTCATCAAAATTTGCTGCCGGAAACCGTTGGGGTTACTTCCCTGCATTCTCTTTAGGGTGGAGAGTATCTAATGAGAAATTCATGAAAGATGTGAGCTGGATAAGCAATTTAAAGATCACCGGAGGATGGGGAGAGCTGGGTAACCAGAATATACGTGGTTTCCAGTACGCGAGTTCGATAGTTGTGGGGAATACTTATGGTACAAATGGCTATACTTTTGGAGGTTTTGGTGTTAATGGTTCGGCAGTAACAATAACTGCAAATCCGGATATCACCTGGGAGCGTGCAGCCATGACCAATGTGAGTTTGGAGGCAGGCTTTTTAAACAATAAGTTAAGCACTACAATTACCTATTTTGATAAAAACACCAATAAAATGCTTGTGCCTGCCTTATTGATAGGAACAGCAGGAAGAGTAACTGCTCCTGACATTAATATTGGTAACATGAATAATCGTGGTATAGAGGCAGAGGTGAACTACCAATCGGGTGATACCTTTAAATACTCTTTTGGGCTTAACGGCTCATTCATCAAAAATGAAGTAACTAAGCTTTATGGCTTAAATGCCTTTATTCCTTCTACAGTGTATGGCCGTTCTAGTCAGGAAATTTCAAGAACCTATGAAGGCCAGTCTATAGCTTCTTTTTATGGGTGGAAAACAGCAGGACTGTACCAAACTCAGGCTGAGGTTGACAATGATCCTTATTTGAAGAATGATTCAAGAAAAGGTGCTATAAAGCCAGGAGATGTTCGTTTTGTTGACATTAACGGAGATGGTATGATTGATGGAGCAGATAGAACCTATCTGGGAAACCCTAATCCAAAAGCAACTTTGGGCTTTCAAACCACGCTGTCTTACAAAGGATTCGACTTGTCGGCAAACGTAACAGGCGTATTTGGAGTGAGCTTGTATAATGCAGACAGGATGCAAGGCACTGATCCAACCTATTCTTTTAATCTTTATGCAGAAACATTAAATAGATGGACAGGGCCGGGAACGAGTAATTCAATACCAAGGATGTCACTTGATCGTGCAAATGAGAACTATCGTACTTCAGATCTGTTTGTTGAAAATGGTAACTATGTTAGCTTAAAGAATTTAACAATAGGCTATACACTGCCTGATTTTATTGTAAAAAAGGCCACTTTTAATAGCTTAAGGCTATATGTGACTGGTCAGAATTTATTCATGATTACCAATTATTCGGGTTATACTCCTGAACTGGGATATACAAATGGCAATAGACAAAGAGGCGTTGATGTTGCTCAATATCCATCTGTACGCTCGTTCACATTTGGTTTAACCCTTAAAATCTAATCACCATGAAAACAAAATATATCATATATACATGTCTATTTGTAGTGGCTTTTTCCACTGCATGTAAGAAAAATCTGGACCTCACTCAGAAAGGGGTTTACAATACAGATAACTATTTCAGAAATGAAACCGATGCTGTAAATACAATTTCTGGTATTTATAACTTATTAGCCCAAGAAGATTACATTTCTCATGCTGAAACTACATTTGATGTAGCATCAGATGATTACTGGCGTTCAGGAGATCATGCTGAGGATGAAGCAATAGAGAATTTGACTTACAATGCATCAAATGCACAGATAAATTTTAGCTGGACCTATAAATATGAGACGGTGAACCGCTCAACAAATGCGATTATCAACATCCCAAAAATCACTGATATTACTCCTGCTATAAAAGACCGTAGCATGGGAGAAGCTTATTTCTTCAGGGCGTTTGGCTATTGGAGATTAATGGTAATCTATGGCGACGTACCTATTGTTAACGAGGAAGATTACGCTAAGAGTAACTTCAACATACCTAAATCTTCAATTGAGGAGGTTCGTAAACAAATTGAAGCAGATCTTTTGAAAGCTGTAGACCTTTTACCGGAAAACTATGGCGCTGCGGATTTTGGAAGGGTGAGTAAGGGAACGGCTCTAGGGTTGTTAACTAAATTGTATATGTATTGGGAAAAGTTGCCGGAAGCAATTACAACCGGTGAAAAATTAATAAACAATAGTAAATATGCATTGGCAGCTACTTATGCAGAGAACTTTACGAGGGCTAATAAAAACAGTACTGAGCTCCTGATGTCTRTACAAGGATTACAGAATGTGATGTCTAATGATTATACAGTTTATTATATTCCAAGAGCCTGGGGAGGATACGGATTTAGTCAGCCATTAAAAGGACTCGCAGATGAATTTGAATTAAACGACCCACGTAAATCTGCTACATTATTAAGCGTAGGAGATAAGATAGATTTAGGGGATGGCAAAGGTGATACTGAGTTTACATCAGATTTGTCATCAACCGGATTTAGCTTTCGTAAATACGCGGTGTTTTTTCCGGCCGGTTCTTCGGAAGGAAATGGTGTAGACCATAATTATGCAGTTCCGTTAATGCGGTCGTCTGATATTTATCTTTTAGTTGCCGAAGCAAAGATCCGTACTCAGGGCGCTGGAGCTGGTGATGCATTGATTAACCAGGTAAGACGCAGGGCATCAGTATTATTACCCCCTGTTGTAAATGCAGGAATGAAAGAATTGATTCATGAAAGACGTGTTGAATTGGCAGGAGAAGGCGAAAGACATCAGGATTTGATGAGATGGGATAAAAAGAACTTAGTTGATATAGCGGCAATATATAATCTGGCAAAATCAAAAGCTCCGGTAGATCAGGGCAAAACAGTGACTTTTGTGCGACCTAAGCATTATTATTATCCAATTCCTCAGGTTGAGATAGATAAAAGTAACGGTGTGTTAAAACAAAATCCGAATTACTAAACTCATTTATGCAAGAAAGATTTGCCACCCTGGATATTTTTAGAGGAATGACCATTTGTTTTATGATCATTGTAAATTCTCCAGGTTCAGGAGCCCCACAGTGGGCTCCTTTAGATCATGCCGCATGGTTTGGCTTTACGCCAACTGATCTGGTTTTTCCATCATTTCTTTTTGCAGTTGGTAATGCATTGAGCTTTTCAAAAAAGAAATTTGAAAGTGATAGCAGTTTTTTGATGAAGATATTTAAAAGATCTGCTATCATCTTTTTACTGGGTTATTTAATGTACTGGTTCCCATTTATGCATAGAGACGATGGTAACTGGGTGTTTAACGAGATTAGTAATACCAGAATAATGGGAGTATTACAGCGTATCGCACTTTGTTATTTGTTTGGGGCGCTAATTGTTCATTATTGCTCAAAAAAATCTGCCCTGATCATTTCAATAGCCCTGCTTTTAGGTTACTGGGTATTTTTATTGCTGTTTGGAGAACAAGGTCAGGAATATACCATGCTCGGTAATGCGGGTACTCGTTTGGATATTTTTATTTTGGGTGACGCTCATTTATATCATGATAAAGGAGGGCCGATTGCATTTGACCCTGAGGGGCTGCTTAGCACGTTAACAGGTATTGTTAATGTGATCGGTGGATATTTGGCAGGAGCCTATATTCAGGAAAAAGGAAGAAATTATGAGTCTGTGGTTAAGCTACTGCTTGTTGGTGCCTTACTTATTTTTCTTTCATTGTTTTGGGGACAATTTTTTCCAATAGCAAAAAAGCTTTGGACCAGCTCATTTGTGTTGCTCACAGTGGGGTTGGATCTGGTGATCATAGGGGTTCTTATTTACTTTATAGAGATAAAGAAGATCAACTTTGGGAATAATTTTTTTCTGGTATTTGGGAGGAACTCTCTGGCTATTTATCTTTTGTCGGAACTCTTGCTGGTCGTTTTTCAGTTAATATGGGTAAAACCGGGGCTGAGCTTTTACAACTGGATCAACAACGTTTTTTATCAAGCTTTATTTCCAGGAGCGTTTGGGACGCTGGTTTTTGCGCTGAGCTTTATGATGGTTTGCTGGCTGGTTGGGTATATAATGGACAAAAAGAAGATCTATGTTAAAATCTAAGTATGACCTAAAAGTTATAGATTAGACTTTTATTTCTAATAAGGTTATGAACATCAGGAAAGCAGAACATAAGGACGCCAGCGCTATTCGGATTTTAATGGAACAACTTGGTTATCCTACTGAAGAAGGGTTTATTGCGAAAAAACTCATTGATCTCTCTAAATCTTCTGATCATTGCGACCTTGTCTGTGAATTAGAAGGAAAGGTATTAGGTTTTTTATCCCTTCATTTCATTCCTCAAATAGCTTTTGAAGCTGACTATGCGGTAATTAGCTACTTTGTGGTTGATGATAATTCCAGAAGACTGGGAATTGGTAAAGCTTTGGAAGAGCGCTGCACTGCATTAGCTATTGAAAGGAAATGTAAAAGAATTATGGTTCACAGCAATGCAAGACGTACTGATGCACACCGGTTTTATTTAAGACAGGGCTTTGTTGAATATCCGAAAGATTTTGTAAAGTTCTTATAGGAGGTGTCCAAAACGCGTTTTGGACACCTCTTTAATTATAGATCAAGAGCAGCATGGCATAAAGATTGCAGTTCTATTATTTTGACTTATAAATTTAATAGGATTATGAAATTTTCCAGTTTAATACCGGTAGTACTGATAGCAGCTGTGGTAACCCAGGGTTGTGTTAGTAACAAAAAGTATAACGATCTCCAATCTAGTTACGATCAATTAAAAGAAAAGACTAAGGATTTGAATCAGAAGTATCAGTCCGGTCAACAGGAACTCTCTGGAACAACATCACGAGTAAAAAGCTTGGAAGAACAAATTGCCTCAGAAAAAGCAAACTCAGCTTCTTTGCAGGCCGCGCTTGATAAATGTTTGAGCTCTACCAGCCAGGGTAATGTAAATATTTCTAAATTGGTTGATGAGATTAATGCCTCAAATAAATACATCCAACACCTCGTAAATACTAAAAACAAAAGTGATTCACTTAATTTGGTGTTAACCAATAATCTTACACGTTCATTAAGTAGAGAAGAAATGAGAGATGTGGACGTGAAAGTGCTAAAAGGAGTAGTTTATATCTCTTTGTCGGATAACATGCTTTATAAATCTGGAAGCTACGAAATCTCAGATAAAGCGGGTGAAACACTAAGCAAAATTGCTAAAATCATTAAAGATTACCAGGGGTATGATGTATTGATTGAAGGTAATACGGATAACGTACCTATTTCGCAAACAAATATTCGAAACAACTGGGATTTAAGTGCTTTAAGAGCGTCATCAGTAGTTCAGTCGTTGCAGAATAATTATGGTGTAGAACCGAAACGCTTAACCGCCGGAGGTAGAGGTGAATATAATCCGATTGCAGGAAACGATACGCCAGATGGCAAAGCAAGAAACAGACGTACACAGATTATTATAACACCTAAATTAGATCAGTTTATGGAGTTAATTGGTAAAGCTCCAGAACAAGCTAAAGAACCTGTAAAAGAATAGGCAGGAATAGTGTTATCTGATTCGCAAGAGATCGCAAATCAGAATAAAGAAGCATGACTTTACGAGGATAAATATTTTTATTTTTATCTTACGTTATTGTTCATGCTTTTTTTATGCCAAATGATAAACCAAATCAAGTCCTGCAGTGCCGTATCCTGTTTTTTAATCATCTTTTTGAACATATCTGTTTTGTTTGCACAGCCAACAAAAAAAGAACCCGATGGGAAAATAGAAAAATTAAGTAAAGAATTGGATGTCATCATAAATCATGATGCTAAGGTTGAAGTGATTGCCGATGGTTTCGGTTGGGTTGAAGGACCACTATGGATAGAAAGCAAAAGGATGTTGTTGGTTTCAGATGTCTTAAACAATACTGTTTACAAATGGACACCCGAAAAAGGTAAGGAGGTTTATCTTGAACACTCAGGCTACACCGGAACTCAGCCCAGAACAGAAGAACTGGGATCGAACGGGTTAACGCTTAATCACAAAGGACAACTGCTGTTATGCCAACATGGCGATAGGAGAGTAGCGCTCATGAATGCTTCACTGGATGATCCTAAGGCAGAGTATATTACACTTGCAAATGAATATAAAGGAAAAAAATTCGATAGCCCGAACGATCTGATTGTTAAAAGCAATGGCGATATTTATTTTACAGACCCACCTTATGGGCTAGAAAAGGGCGTCAATAATCCATCAAAAGCAGCTCCGTATCAGGGAGTATATAAGATTTCTAAAAATGGAGAAGTAACCTTATTAGTAGACTCGATTTCAAGGCCAAATGGAATCGCTTTCTTCCCGGGCGAAAAAAGCTTATTAATAGCAAATTCAGATGGTGAAAAGCCCTATTTGTACCTTTATGATCTGAATAAAGACGGATTATTGATAAATGGAAGGATTTTTCAAAATGACAGGGGTACTGACGGCATCAAGATTGATAAGCAAGGCAATGTTTTTACAACCGGCCAGGGCGGAGTTTGGATATACAATAAGAAGGGTACGCTGCTTGGAAAAATAAAGATTGAAGGCAGTACGTCCAATTGTGCCTTTGCAGATAATTATAAAACACTTTTCATTACTGCCGATAACTATTTATTAAAAGTTGACCTGGCAAAAAAAGCAGGTCACTAATTATATTCCTATGTCTACATTATCTCAGATCTTAGAACATAAAATTATTGCCATTATTCGCGGTGCGAATCCTGCCGACGTGATAAAAATAGCTGATGCATTATATGCAGGAGGGATTCGTATACTCGAAATTACAATGAACTCGGCGCAGCCACTTACTGTTATAAAAGAGCTTAACGATAAATTCGGTAGCAAGATGATCATTGGTGCAGGTACTGTTCTTGATGTTGACTCGGCAAAAAAGGCTGTTGCTGCAGGAGCAAGCTTTATCCTTTCGCCAATAGTGGATATAGAGGTGATTAAAATAGCAAAAAGCCTTGGTGTAGTGAATATTCCGGGTGCATATACGGCTACTGAAATCTACTATGCTTATAAAAATGGAGCCGACATTGTGAAAGTATTTCCGGCAACTTCTCCTTCCTATCTAAAAGATATTGCCGGGCCATTGCCTCAAATCCCGCTATTGCCTACAGGAGGTGTTACGCTCGAAAACATTAAAGACTTTAAAAATGCTGGTGCTGTTGGATTTGGAATTGGCAGTGCACTGGTTAATACCAAACAAGAAGTTGCACCAGAATATCTTTCCAAACTTACTGCTAAAGCTCAAGCCTTTGTTCAGGCAGTTAACTTATAAAAATATCCCAACATGAAAATTAGAAGCTACGAATTGTTCCAGGTGCCACCAAGATGGCTGTTTTTAAAGATTGAAACTGATGAGGGGATTGTTGGATGGGGTGAACCTGTTATTGAGGGGAAAGCGGCAACAGTAAAAGCTGCGGTTGAAGAATTAATGGAATATCTTATAGGTAAGGATCCTATGAATATTGAAGATCACTGGAATGTGATGTACAGGGCAGGTTTTTATCGTGGTGGCCCAATTCTGATGAGCGCGATAGCGGGTATAGATCAGGCATTATGGGATATTAAAGGAAAGTTTTTTAATGCTCCGGTTCATCAGTTATTAGGTGGAAAAGCCAGGGATAAGATGAAGGTATATTCATGGATTGGCGGAGATCGTCCGGCTGATGTGGGACTGGCCGCAAAGAAAATGGCTGAGCAAGGTTTTTTAGCAGTAAAAATGAATGCTACTGAGGAACTTCAGTATGTAGACAGTTATGATAAAATTGATGAGGCCATAAAACGTATAGCTGCGGTAAGAGAGGCAGTTGGACCTGCATTCGGAATTGGAATAGATTTTCATGGCCGTGTGCATAAGCCTATGGCTAAAATTCTGGCTAAGGAGTTAGAACAATACCGTCCAATGTTTATTGAAGAACCGGTATTGCCCGAAAATAATGAAGACCTTAGGGAGATAGCCAATCATGTTTCTATTCCTATTGCTACAGGTGAAAGGATGTTTTCGAAGTGGCAGTTTAAAACGCTGCTGAAGGAAGGATATGTTGATATTATTCAACCTGATGTTTCCCATGCCGGGGGAATAACGGAGTGTAAAAAGATAATCTCTATGGCAGAGGCTTTTGATGTTGCAGCTGCACCACATTGTCCGTTAGGGCCGATTGCTCTGGCGGCATGTCTACAGGTGGATGCAACTTGTCATAATGCCTTTATTCAGGAGCAAAGTTTGGGGATACATTATAATCAGGGAAGTGACCTGCTGGATTATTTAACCGATAAAACTGTTTTTGAGTATGAAAATGGATATGTGAAAATTCCGGATAAGCCTGGGTTAGGAATTGAAATTAATGAAGAGCATGTAAGAAAAATGGCCGCGATTGGGCATAACTGGAGGAATCCTGTTTGGAGACATGAGGATGGCAGTGTTGCTGAATGGTAAATTATAGAATATGAAGCCAACGAAAATTCGCTATCAGATTCTTTTTTTGATTTTTGTTAATGTAGTTATCAATTACATGGACAGGAGCAATCTGGCAGTTGCAGCCTCTGATATTGGTAAAGAGTTTAAATTCTCGTCTGTGCAGATGGGACTGATCTTTTCTGCTTTCAGCTGGACATATCTGTTGTTTCAGATTCCAGGTGGGATATTGGTGAACCGCTTTAGTCCACGTATTCTATATGCGGTTAGTCTCATCACCTGGTCATTTGCCACCATTGTACAAGGTTTTGCCAAAGGGTTTATTACGCTATTTGGCCTTAGAATGGCAACCGGAGCATTTGAGGCCCCTGCATTTCCAATTAATAACAGGGTGGTGAGTAATTGGTTTCCTGATAATGAAAGGGCGTCGGCAATTGCAGTTTATACTTCGGGCCAGTTTCTGGGGTTGGCTTTTTTAATGCCGGTACTTTCGAAAATTCAATTTTATGTGGGTTGGAAGGGTTTATTTGTGGTAACCGGTTTAATAGGTGTGTTATGGGGAGTTGTATGGTATGTTTTTTACCGTGATCCTTTAAAACATTCGAAAGTAAATGAAGCAGAGCTTAAACTCATAGAGAGCGGAGGAGGGTTAATGGATGGAAAATCTATTGCCGACGCAGATTCAAAAAAGAAGTTTAAGTGGGCTGATTTGAAAGAAGTATTGTCGCACCGAAAATTATGGGGGATATATATAGGTCAGTTTGCGGTCAATTCCACTTTGTGGTTTTTCCTTACCTGGTTTCCAAAGTATCTGGTTGATTACAGGGGGTTGGATTTTATCAAATCTGGATACTGGGCATCCATACCTTACCTTGCAGCATTTGCTGGTGTGCTTTGCTCTGGGTTTTTATCTGATTATTTAATAAAAAAAGGAGTATCTGCCGCAAAAGCACGTAAGAGACCAATCATTATTGGGCTTTTAATTTCCGTATTTATTCTGGGAGCTAATTTTGTTGATACACCTGGGCTAATCATTTTCTTTATGGCTTTATCCTTTTTTGGAGTGGGCTTTGCATCGATTACCTGGATCTTTGTTTCCAGCCTTGCGCCAAAGCACCTTATTAACATAACGGGTGGGGTATTCAATTTTATAGGGCAGCTTTCGGGGATAGTCGTACCAATTGTTATCGGGTTTCTGGCCAGCGGCGGGAATTTTGCCCCGGCATTGATCTTTATCGCAGTTTTAGGGTTTATGGGGGCATGCTCATACATCTTTCTGGTTGGGAACGTGGAACGTATTAAAACGAAGAATTAATGGATCATTTTTTTAGCTGTGATTGGGGGACAAGTTCCTTCAGACTTCGTTTGATTCAGGCAAAAAATCTTGCCGTTGTTGCTGAAACAAAGAGTAGCCGTGGAATTTCGGATACTTATAAACTTTGGCAGCAAAAGGGAGGGACTGTTCTGTCGCGGGCAGATTTTTATGCATCTATCGTAAAAGATGAAATCAGATCATTGCAGCAGAATTTAAATATGGYAACTGATGGTATCCCTGTCCTGTTTTCGGGGATGGCCTCGTCTACCATTGGAATGGTGGACTTGCCTTATAAGAAATTGCCATTTAATCTTGACGGTTCAGATCTGAAAACAGAGTTTATGGCTGATAGTACGGGAGCTAACCCGTTTGTAATTATATCTGGAGCCATGACTGATTGTGATGTAATGCGTGGCGAGGAAACTAAAATTGTGGGCAGCGATACGCTTTTGGATAATAAAGATCAGGAGCAATTGTTAATTCTGCCGGGTACACACCCTAAGCATATTGTGATAAAAAATAGCCAGGCGGTAAGCTTTAAGACCTATATGACGGGTGAATTTTTTAATCTTCTATCTGTGAATAGCATATTATCGGCTTCGGTAGAGGAAGGAGGAGATTTTGGTGATCCTCAAAATCAGGAGCGCTTTAAGGAAGGGGTTAAGGCAAGTAGGCACTCAAATCTCTTACATGCCAGTTTTATGGTGAGAACCAATGAGGTGCTTAAAAACATTCCTTCTCAGCAAAACTTACACTATTTAAGCGGCTTACTGATTGGTACGGAGCTGGGTGGATTAAAACCAGAAATACCAATTTATTTGGTAGGTGGGGCAGTACATGCTTCGTTTTATAAATTGGCTTGTGATGAACTTGGTTTAAGGATTAATAAGGAAATTGATGCAGATCTGGCCCTTATTAAGGGACAGCTGGTCATCTTTTCGAGATTTATTAATTTATATTAAAAAATGCCTGATGAAAGTCTTCATCAGGCATTTTTTCTAACTACCGCATTAAGATCTCTTTATTTTTGGCCTTGTTCAAAATTCACCAGCCATTGGACTCCGAATTTGTCTTTAAAACTTCCAAAATAAGCACCCCAGAAAGTATCTTCAAGGGGCATTTCAACGGTTCCACCTGCTGATAGTCCGTTAAAAAGATGTTCTGTCTCTTCTCTGCTTACAGGATGAAGTGATATTTGCACATTGTTTCCTGCATTTAAAATATGTCCGCATGAAGGCAGGATATCTGATGCCATTAGTGTAGTATGCTCGTTAATTGGTAATGCAATGTGCATTATTCCATTTTTTTCATTTTCAGGAAGCTGTGAAGATTCTGGTGCTTCCGTCATTCTGTGGACAGCACTAAATTCACCACCAAAAACAGATTTGTAAAAATTAAAAGCTTCTTCGGCTTTGCCGTCGAAGTTTAAGTAAGGATTCATTTTTGCCATGTTTTTCTGAGTTATGTAAGTTTAAAAATTGTTGTTAAACAAATTTATAGAATACTCATGGGTGCAGAGAGGTGCGAAAAGGTCAATTTTAGGGGCTGTTTGCGACAAGTTTTTCTCTATATATTGATTAGCCTTAAAATAACATTTTAGAACTACCTTTGGTTCTTAATTTCGCATTGCTGTCATGATTAGATTAAATAACGAAACACCATCGAGTGTATTACAAGATGTAAAAATTGGTAATCTGGTTACCGATACATTTAGTAAAACCGGCTTGGTTGAGAAAATAGAAATTACTGATGATGGCCTATACCGGATTTACAAGTTTATTCTTGTAACAGGAAGAAGCATTACCGTAAAGAAGTAAATTCTATTTGTCAATTAGCCGACTTATGGTATCATAAGACAGGTTCTTATAGTCGTCGATATATAAGTTGCAAGGAGGAAGTTCTTCTTTGGTATGAGAGGTAAGTACACCAACTACTTTCATGCCTGCATTTAATCCGGCCGAGACACCAGAAAAAGAATCCTCAAACACGATACATTGATCAGGTGACACGCCAAGATTTTTGGCCGAAGTAAGGTAAACCTCAGGATCAGGTTTATGTTTTTTCACATCTTCGCTGGCCATTACAGACCCTAATATTTCTCTAATGGGCACTTTGTTGAGTATCAGTTCCAAATTGGCATATGGAGCCGAAGTAGCTACACCTAATTTTGCACCATTGTTTTTTAGGTTATTTATAAACTCAACTAAACCTGAAATGGGTTCTACATTGGGTTCATATATTTTTCTGAAAAGACCTTCTTTTTCCTGTTCTAATTGCAGAAGTTCTTCGCCTTCAATTTTTCTTTTTAAGAAGTGGCTGAGGATATAGCTATTCGATTTGCCAAACATGTGTTGCGCGAACTCTTCATCTGTAGGAGCTAGGTTTCTTGTCGAAAAAAACTCACGGAAGGCGAGGGAATGGTAAGGATTGGTATGGCAGATCACACCGTCCATGTCAAAAATGACAGCAATTTCTTTATTCATGAAACAAAGTTAAGAATTTTAAAAGAGCATACCGTTCTTAAAGCTACCGTCATCTCAACGACAGGAGAGATGACGGCGGGTATTATAACATGAAGTCAGCAAGTGGTGTAGTTATTATTCAGCTTTTTTTGGAGCATCTTTTTTGTTTGCTTTCTTCTCGCTTTTCTTTTCTGCTTTAAACTCTTTGTAAGCTTTGCGTTGAGTGTCGTTCAAGACTGCGTTTATTTTGTTATCTCTTTCATCTTTAGCGGCTTTAATAGCAGCTTTGTCTTTCTTTTCGCCTTTAGGATTGCTATCCTTTACTTTTTTAAAGCTTTCAAGGTTTATTGCCTCAATTTTCGACTTTTGATCGGCTGTTAGTGATAGCTTTTTAGTCAACTCCTCTGTTGCATGCTGAGCCTTTTGTTCAGGAGTTTTTTTTACCTTTTTATCACTTTGTGCAAATGCCATAGTACCCATACTAATGAATAATATCGCTGTGAAGATTAATCTTTTCATATACAATTTTTGTTATTCTAGAGTTATAGAGGGATAAAGATAGGAATGGTTTAATCAATAAAAGTAATTTGGTGTGTTTATTGCTATGAAGGAGTTTTAAAAGATTTTATATATTAAATACATGCTTAAAAAGATATCAATTGTTGTAATCGGTTTATTTGTTGTTTTATTCGCCGCTGCGGCTGCAATTCCTTTGTTCTTTAAAAAGGAGATTGATGCAAAGATTAAATCGTCTATAAATGAGAGTGTAAATGCTAAAGTAGATTTTAAAGATCTGGATTTAACTTTAATCCGTTCGTTCCCTAACCTGGGGATAAAGATCAACAACTTAACGGTTTTGGGTATCGATAGCTTTGCTAAAGACACTTTAGCGAACATTAAGCAACTTCAATTGAATGTGAACTTAATGAGTGTGATTAAGGGTGAAAAGTATGAGATAAAATCAATTAATCTTGAAGAACCAAAGATTCTGGCTAAAGTATTGAAAAGTGGTCAGGCCAACTGGGATATTGCAAAGAAAGATAGTACCGGCACTGATGGAGCAGATACTGCTAAAACTGCTTTCAAAGTAGCCTTGCAAAAGTATGCAATTGAAAAAGGTAAAGTTGTTTATGATGATGCCTCTTTAGGTTTTTTCATGGAGATGGATAATTTGAACCATACAGGTACTGGTGATTTTACTCAAGATTTATTTACCCTTAAAACCCAGTCTGATATAGAAAAACTAACAGTTAAGTATGGTGGTATTCCTTATTTGAACAAGGTAAAGCTTGATGCTGATCTTCCTATTGATATCGATATGAAGAATATGAAGTTCACTTTTGCCGAGAATAAGATTAAACTTAATGAATTGTTGTTGTCGGCGGTGGGATACCTTGCCATGCCAAATGATAAGGACATAGTTATGGATTTTAAGTTTGATGCAAAGCAATCTGAACTTAAAAATTTCCTTTCTTTAATACCCGCAATTTATGCCAGTAATTTTAAGGACATGGATGCTACAGGTAAATTTGCAATGGACGGAAGTGCGAAAGGGACCTATAATGAGAAATCATTGCCTGCTTTTAATGTTAACCTTTCTATAGAAAATGGTAAGATAAAATATCCTTCTTTACCTTCTGCAATTAATAACATACAAGTGAAATCGCAAATCAGCAATCCCGATGGTGTAATGGATCATACCGTTGTAAATGTACCTGCATTTCATATGGAGTTTGGGAATGCACCAATTGATGGAAGATTGTTATTGAAAAATCCGACAACCGATCCATTTTTGGATATGGCACTTAAAGGAAAGCTGGATTTAAAACAGCTGACTACAATTTTCCCGATGAAGGACATGACCTTAAGTGGTATTCTGGATGCAGATGTGCAGGCGGCAGGACGTAAATCATCTATTGATAAAGGACAGTATGAAGCATTCAAAGCATCAGGACAAATGCTGGCAAGCAATTTCAATTATTCAGGTAAAAATGTGCCGATGCCAGTCAGTGTGCCCTCGGCAAAAATGTCTTTTAGCCCTAAAAATATCACGTTAAGTAACCTTACAGCTAAGGTTGGTAAAAGTGATTTCGCCGCAAATGGTACGGTAAATAACTACCTGAGCTACTTCTTTAAAAAGAACCAGGCTTTACAAGGAACATTCAACGTGGCTTCGAACTTAATTGATGTTAATGAGCTGATGGGACCAAAAAGTACAGTGGAAACAGAAAAAAAGAGCGATTCGAAATTAACTGTATTTGAAGTGCCCGGAAATATTGATTTTGATATGACCGCAAAAGCGGGACGGGTGCTATATGATAATTATGATATCACTAATGCAAAGGGAGCTTTAGAAGTTAAAAACAAGACCATATACTTTAAGGATATGGGTATGAACATGCTTGATGGTACGGTGAAGATGAACGGGTCATACGCCACAATAGATTCTAAAAAACCAAAGGTTGATGTTGATTTCGGCATAGAAAAAATGGATATCCAAAAAGCATTTACTGCTTTTAATACTGTAAAGTTATTGGCCCCGGTTGCCAAATTCGCAAAAGGAGTATTCTCTACTAATTTAAAGTTTAATTCAGATCTGGATCAAAATATGATGCCTGTTTACTCTTCTATAAATGCAGAGGGTTTAACTAACATTATTCAGGCAGTACTTGATGGATTTGAGCCATTAAATAAACTGGCTTCAGCGTTAAGTTCCGATAAATTTAAAAAGTTGGAATTAAATAATGTACTTACTAAGTTCAAGATTAAAGACGGTCGTTTAAATGTTGCGCCTTTTGACATTAAAAAAGAAGGTATTTTGATGAATATTCAGGGTTCAAATGGTTTAGACCAGAGCATGGATTATCAGCTTGGGTTAAATGTACCGAGAGCTATGCTTGGAGCAAAAGCAAATGAAACGGCAAACGCCTTTATTGCTAAGCTGAATAGCAAGGCTGGTACTAATGTTGCTATGAGTGAAACTATAAAAGTAAATGCGGTATTAGGTGGTACAATTTTAAAACCTACTATTAACCTAAAATACGGTGCAGGGGATGCAAAAGCGGGAGCTAAGGAAGCCGTTAACCAGGTAGTTGCCGAGAAAAAAGAGGAGATTAAAGCCGTTGCTCAGGCTAAACTTGATACCATCAAATCACAAGCAACAGAAAAAGCTAAAAATGCGATTGCCGATAAAATTAATGGTCTTTTTAAGAAGAAAAGTCAATAAGGTATTGTATGCTCGTCGTCATTCTGAATTTATTTCAGAATGACGATTTTAATCCAATTAACTGTTTTTACACTATCCATTTTTCACATGTTTTCAGGAATTTAGGATCTATATCAGCTCCAATTCCAGGAGTATCGGGGATATCAACAATATATCCATTGTAGGTAATACCACCAGTTACGGGGTCAATGAGATGCCCAAGTAAGCAGGAATCCAAATCGAAAAAAATCACATTCGGGCTTGCCAAAGCAAAATGCATATTTGCACTGATTGCTATTCTACTTTCAAGCATTCCACCTATCATGCATTTTGTGCCGGTTTGTAGAGCAATTTCATGAATCTTTTGTGCCTCAAGTATTCCTCCTGATTTTGAAAACTTAATATTAAGGTAATCAACCGAGCCGCTGTTTATCAGCTTTCGCGCGTCGTGATGGTTGTAGCAACTTTCATCTGCCATAATTTTAATAGGAGAGTTGGCTCTTAGTTCGGGTAGCTTATCATCAAACCAGGTACGCATAGGCTGTTCGCAAAATTGAATATCAAAATTCTCCAACGCTCCCAATGCATATAGTGCATCATCAAAACTCCAGCCTTGATTTGCATCGAGTCTCAGAATCATTTCACTGCCAACTGCCTGTCTGATTAAGCTTACCCGTTCGATATCGCTGTGTACATCTTTACCAAGCTTTATTTTGATGATACGGCAGCCTTTAGCTTTAAATCCTATTGCAGTAGTAGCCATGTTTTCGGGGGTATCGATACCTATGGTCATGTCGGTTTCTACAACGCGTTTTTCACCACCTAAATATTTATAGAGGGGTTGCCTGGCTTCTTTAGCAGCAATGTCAAACAAGGCCATGTCAAATGCGCTTTTGATGGTGCTGTTGTGTGCAGCGTAACCCAGAAGCTCGCTCATTCTTTCAGGTATGTCAAGAGGGTCTTTTCCAATAAGAATACTGGCAAACTCTTTTGCCATTGCAAGACAGGTTTCCTGACTTTCTCCAACAATCATGGGAAACGCTGAGCATTCCCCAATCCCATAAATATTATTGTTGGTGTAAATCTTAATGAGTACATTCTGAGCGAAATACATAGTGCCAGTAGCAATTGCAAATGGTTCTGTTGGTATGCTGAAACGATAAATTTCGATATATGTAATCTTCATGTTATCAGAGCTATACTGTAAAAGTACAACTTATCTTTTTACCTTTATAGCATGAATTTAGAACCCAATAATTTAATTAAAGCCTCATCACCTTACTTGTTGCAACATGCCTATAACCCCGTAAACTGGTATGAATGGGGAGAAGAAGCGTTGCAAAAGGCGGAGGCGGAAAATAAGTTAATATTGGTTAGTATAGGTTATTCGGCATGCCATTGGTGCCATGTTATGGAGCGCGAGAGTTTTGAAAAACATGAAGTTGCCGAAGTAATGAATGAGCACTTTGTATGTATTAAAGTGGATAGAGAAGAGCGGCCTGATATTGATCAGATTTACATGATGGCCATACAGTTAATGACTGGTAGTGGGGGCTGGCCTTTAAATTGTATTTGCCTGCCAGATCAAAGACCAATTTATGGTGGTACTTATTTTAAAAAAGACGATTGGATCAGTGTTTTATTGAGCGTTGCTAACTTATGGGCCAATGAGCCTGATAAGGCTAAGCAGTATGCCGACAGGCTTACCGATGGAATTCGTAACTCTGAAAAGGTAATCCCTAATGTTAAGGTTGATGAATATACCAGGGCGCATCTAACAGAAATTATAGAGCCCTGGAAAAGATACTTTGATATGGCTGAGGGTGGTTACAACCGTGCCCCAAAATTTCCATTGCCAAATAATTGGCAGTTTATGCTAAGATATAGTCACCTGATGGAAGATGACGCTACTCACGTATCGGCTTTACTTACTTTGGAAAAAATGGCGCTCGGCGGTATTTATGACCATGTTGGAGGAGGATTTGCCAGATATTCTGTAGATGGTAATTGGCATGTTCCTCATTTCGAAAAAATGCTTTATGATAACGGACAGCTGATAAGCCTTTATGCTGAAGCTTACCAATATTCTAAATCTCTCCTGTTTAGAGACGTAGTAGTGGAAACTATTGATTGGCTTGAAAGAGAAATGACTTCGCCCGAGGGCTTATTTTACTCTGCTCTGGATGCCGATAGCGAAGGTGTGGAAGGTAAGTTTTATGTTTGGAACAAGGAAGAATTTGATGCCGTATTAGAAGAGGATGCTCAACTGCTGGCAAATTATTATAACGTTACAGATGATGGGAATTGGGAAGAAGAAGAAATCAATATACTTTTAAGGAAGTTTGAAGAAGAGGAATATGCAGATGTAAAAGGAATAACAGTAATGGAGCTTCAGGAAAAGATAAGAGAAGCGAAGGTTAAACTGTTACAGGCACGTAGCAAAAGAGTGCGTCCGGGATTGGACGACAAATGTCTTACTGCATGGAATGCAATGGCTATTAAAGGGTTAGCTGAAAGTGCTGGTATATTTAGTATTTCACATTATTATGAATTGGCAAAAAAAGCTGCCGATTTTATACTGGCAAATTTGCGTATGCCTGACGGTGGCTTGTATCGCAACTTTAAAAGCGGAAAGGTAACCATTCCGGGGTTTTTAGATGACTATGCTTTTTTTGTTGAAGCTTTGATTGCGCTTTATCAATCAGATTCTGCTGACCGCTGRCTCACTGAAGCAAAGCAGTTAACCGATTATGTGCTGACAAACTTTGAGGATCCAGATAGTCCGATGTTGTTTTATACCTCTGCCAGTGGTGAAACTCTGATTGCCCGTAAGCATGAAATAATGGACAATGTTATTCCATCTTCAAATTCAACAATGGCACAGAATTTACACGTTTTGGGATTGTTATTTGATAATGAACAATATATAAACAAAGCCGCTGCGATGCTTACATCCGTTCATCCTCAAATAAAAACATACGGTTCAGCATATTCTAACTGGGCTATTCAATTGCTTAATGAAGTATTCGGAATTAATGAGATTGCTATAACCGGTGATAAGGTATCAGAGATAAAAAGGGAACTGAATATGCATTACATCCCTAATAAAATTACATTGGCCGGAACAAATTCGAGCTTACCTTTGTTAAAAGATAAGCAAAGCATTGAAACAAAAATCTATATTTGCCGAAATAAAGCGTGCCAGTTGCCGGTAGCTACCGTTGATGAAGCATTACAATTGATAACTAAATAACATCATAATGAGTATTAAACCCAATACAGTAGTATCATTAACGTACGAATTGCATACGACTAATGAAGAAGGACAACAAGTTTTTGTAGAGAAAGCAGATGAGCAAAACGCATTAGTATTTCTTTATGGTACAGGAATGATGTTGCCAAAATTTGAAGAACATTTAGATGGTCTGAATGTTGGAGATGAATATAGCTTTGAACTTAGCGCAGCTGATGGTTACGGTGAATTAGATCCGGGAGCTTTTGCAGACTTGCCTAAAGACATGTTTAAAGATGTTGAATTGCCTTCAGTAGGTGATGTTATCCCTTTACAAGATAATCAAGGTAACCACTTCAGAGCTGGCGTTACAGCTGTTCATGAGGATGTTATTTCAGTAGATTTGAACCACCCGATGGCTGGTAAAAATTTAATATTTGCTGGTAAAATTTTAACTGTACGTGAGGCTACTCAAGATGAATTGAGCCATGGTCATGCGCATGGTGCTGATGGTCATTCAGGTCATTAATAGCTAATTTGCTTAAAAACCCCTGATTTTCGAAAAGAAGATCAGGGGTTTTTATCAGTGAACCGCGCTGCTGTTGCACTTTTCACAAACCCCATAGGCCGTTGAGGTTACGGTTGTAGCTGTAAAACCTTCGGGCATTTTAATTCTTGGGACATTAACCTCCAAACAATAAATCTTAAGGCAGTTTGTACAATTAAAGTGTACATGCTCATCATGATGATGGTGTTCTGTACAGGAGGCCGAGCAGATTGCATAATTGGCAGTTCCATTCATATCCATAATCCTATGAAGTATACCCTTATCTTCATAAGTATTCAATATCCTGTAT
Organism: Pedobacter sp. 05L430; assembly: GCF_056397585.1. Lineage (NCBI taxonomy): Bacteria > Pseudomonadati > Bacteroidota > Sphingobacteriia > Sphingobacteriales > Sphingobacteriaceae > Pedobacter > Pedobacter sp. 05L430. Next base: position 21,339 of record NZ_JBFTNT010000048.1, read on the forward strand.
AGCGTAACMCTATCTATTTCTTTACCGAGCTTTTTCTCCAGCTCTGGTTGCGAAACAGCAGCTTTATCCAAAGCAATTTCTTCGAGTACGCGAACCCTTTGTTTGGTATGTTTTAAATCGTGCGTTCTTAATATGTTGGCTGGATCTATCATCTTGGTTAATTTATATAGGTTTGGCTGCAGTTAGTACAATTGGAGGGTTATCCATTGCATTGCCAGTATTTAACTTTAAAGTTCCCTTTACAGTTATGGTTTGATAAGTGAATTTTATCGGTTCGGTTAGCTCTACCAACACCATAATTGGTACCCCATTTTTACCGCAGAAATAACATTGATTAATGGGTAAGGTTGAGAGCATGAACTTAGTCTGTTTCATCCCGTCTTTAATAGGAACAATATAACCCTCAAGCTCAAAGGGCTTATTGGCAAATTTCTTTATGTTGTTGTTATAAACTGCAAACATCTCTGTATCCTTAACGATTTTGAAATCTACACTGCCAATAACATCCCAGTTGTCAGACATTATCTGATCATCAGGATTGTGCTGTGCCTTAACAGCGAGACCAGTAAAAAGTAATAAGAAGAGAATAATATTTTTTATCATAAATGTGTGTTTAATTCTTTGATAATATTTTAGAGATGTTTGATCTATAGGCCTGGACAGCAGGTATTATAGATGCAAATATACCAATAGCAAGTCCGGCTGCAAATAAATATGCCTCATCACCGAGTAAAATCAATCCGGTTAATCGTGCCTGACTGCTTTCCTGATTGCTTCCAATAAATTCTAATGCCAAATGCCCTAATGCTATTCCAATAATTGTACCTGCTAAAGTAAGCATAATCCCTTCTGTAATTACAATCAGAAACAGCTTAGCTCTGGATGCTCCCAGTGTACGCATAATGGCCAAATCATAACTTCTTTCTTTTAACGAGTTGTACAGATTTACAAATACACTTATTGCTGCAATGAACATAATAAGTAAGGCAAACCATTGCAAGGTATCCACACCAATGCCTATTAAAGAAAACAATCTGGTGCTTTCCTGAGCGGGAGAGGCAGCCTGCATATTTGTAGATTCATTTACCATGCGAGGAAACATAACTACCGACATTGGTGAACGGTACTGGATCAGTAAGGAAGTAATTTCTTTATTCTGAATTTCAGGTGCTTCCTTTTCTTTGTGTTTTGAATCATGATCATGTTCTTCCTTTTCCTCGTGATCGTGCATCTTCCAGACGCTCGAAATGTTCGTTAATATCAGATTGTCTGTTACATTTCCTTGTGGTGTTAAAATGCCCGCAACTTTATAGGCATGGGTTTTATGGATATCCGTACTTCCTGTAAGACCATGTGCGCCATAAAAAGTATCACCTATTTTAAGCTTTTGATTTTTAGCTATGGAGCTTCCAATAGTGGTTTCAAAATCGCTTTGCCAGAATTTACCTTCTTTAACCTTAAGTTTATAAATACCAACAAAATTACTGTCGGTGCCCACAATACGGACGCCATTATAATTATCTCCAAGGGCTAATGGCACTGCTTTTTTAACAAAAGGACTTCTAGCCAGTTCCTGAGCCTCTTTTAGAGGGATATTGCCTGTAGGGAAATCGATGTAATAAATACTGCTCAATATAAGCTGCAAGGGGCTCCCTTTGGCGCCTACTACCAGGTCGATATCCTTAGAGTTGTTTTCCAGCTTATCACTAATTTGCTTTGAAGCAAGTAGCAGTATGGTTAATATACCAGTTCCAAAAGCAATCAAGATAATGTTCAATACTGATGATAATGGTTTAGACCAGATGCTTTTCCAGCTTATCTTTAAAGGGCTCATGATAATTCGTAGGTGTTTGTAAACGCGTCTTTAACTCTTTTGTCGTGTGTAGCCACAATAAGTGTAGCCTGGTTAATGCCCGATTGGTCTATTAAAAGCTCCAGCACTGCTACGGCATTTTTGTCATCCAAACTTGACGTTGGTTCATCTGCGATCAGTAATGTTGGTCTGTTAATTACCGCCCTTGCAATAGACACACGCTGCAACTGTCCCTGACTCAGCTCACTTGGATAGGCATCCTTTTTATCCGCTATGCCTAAAGAAGCTAAAACTTCCTGTACCCTATTTAAGTTGGTTGGAAGATTTGCAAAACTTTGCGCCATAACAAGATTTTCCTTTATCGTAAGACTTTTTATAAGGTGTGGACGTTTCCAGTTTATATAATGTGCAAAGGCAATGGTAAAACCTCCCGTCGGGATTAATACAGCCTCCATGTTTTCTATTAGGTAATGCCCTGTTGCTATCATTGCAAAACCCATTACCAGAATTATAATAGGCAATAGTCTTTTATGTTTAGGATAGGAGGTACTTAGTGAATACACGCCAATAAAGAGTGATAAGCCTATCATGGTCATCTCTACCCAGCTATGGGCTAAAAAACTAAGGCCAAACAATGGTAATGTAGTAAGCACGAAGGGCAACACTGCACAATGAATTGCACAGGCTAAGGAGGCGGTCATCCCCAACTGGTCTAATTTTTCGGATTTAATAAAGTGCTTCATATTGTTTAAATATATTTTTTGTACGCGTTTCAACTGGTTTTGAATTGTGATTACAAATATAAACGCAATTTTGTTGCATTTGTAATAATAAATAAAATATATTTGCAACACAATTGCATTTATGGAACAGAGAAAATTACCCGTAACCGTGCTTAGTGGATTTCTTGGTAGCGGTAAAACCACTTTATTAAATCATATCCTTAATAATAAACAGGATTTAAAAGTTGCGCTGATAGTGAATGACATGAGCGAGATCAACATTGATGCAAGAACTGTTCAGAACGAACATAAACTATCAAGAACAGAAGAGCGGCTTGTGGAAATGAGTAATGGATGTATCTGCTGCACGTTAAGAGAAGACCTGATTACCGAAGTTGAAAAACTGGCTAAAGAGGATCGCTTTGATTACCTGATTATTGAAAGCACAGGCATTTCTGAACCAATTCCGGTTGCCCAGACCTTTAATTATGTAGATGAAAACCTGGGCATAGACCTCAATAAGTTTAGCAGACTAGATACAATGGTAACGGTGGTAGACTGCTATAATTTTAAAAAGGATTTTGGGACTGATGAACTTTTGCTGGATAGAGACTGGGTTGATGACCAGGTAGACCGCAGAACTATTGTAAACTTGCTGATCGATCAGATTGAGTTTGCAAATGTGATTATCCTTAATAAAACCGATCTGGTTAGTGAAGAAGATCTGAAGCTGATAAGGGCCGTGATCAGAAAACTTAATCCCTCTGCAAAACAAATAGAGAGTGTATATAGTAAAATTGATCTTAAAGAAATCCTAAATACAGGATTGTTTGATTTTGAAACCTCATCGCAAGGCGCGGGTTGGATTAAGGAATTAGATACAATTCATGAGCCTGAAACAGAAGAATATGGTATTAGTAGCACCGTGTTTCGCTCATCAAGACCGTTTCATCCACAGCGTCTATGGAACTATCTAAATGTAGATTTTCCAAATAACATTCTAAGAACCAAAGGTCTGTTTTGGATTGCGGCTCTGCCAGATTATGCACTCAACTTCTCCCAGGCAGGAGGCTCCCTTAAAATCGAAAATGCAGGAAACTGGTGGGCAAGTATGCCTTTGCAGGAAAGACTCGGCTATACAGATTACCTGGAAAACCGGCAAGACATAGAAAGCAGATGGGATATGGGTTTTGGAGATCGTTTAAACGAGCTTGTTCTTATTGGACAAGATATGGATAAAGACCAATTGAATGATGAACTAACCTCGTGTTTATTGAACCATAAAGAGCTGATTTGCTTTTGGCAGGGAGAGAAATTTGAAAATCCCTTTGAAAGGGTCCTTTAAAACCTTTTTTTTATGCTGAGAAGATTACTCTTAATTCCTGCTTTTATCGTTTTGCTTTCCGGATATGCACAAGCTCAAGTTCTAATTGATTCGATTAAACTGAAAGAAGTGAGTATTGTGGATAAGGTGAGGCCCATTAGCAGAACCAGTATTTCTGTAACGCTCTCAGAAAAACAACTTCAGCAAACCAAAGGCTCTGGACTGGCTGAAACCATTAAAGAGGTTCCGGGGGTAAGTATATTAAAAACAGGCTCAACCATTTCCAAGCCTGTAATAGAAGGAATGCACGGCAACAGAATACTGATCCTAAATAATGGAATCAGGCTCGAAGCTCAACAATGGGGCCTGGAACATGCTCCCGAAATAGACCCCTTTCTTGCCAGCAGAATTCATGTGATAAAAGGAGCAGAGTCAGTAAGGTATGGAGCTGAAGCAATTGGAGGAGTAATTATAGTAGAACCTCCTTCTTTACCCAGTTCAGCTGGTATATCAGGAGGGCTTAACCTTATAGGCGCATCAAATGGCAGATTGGGTACCACATCTGGAATGCTTAATGGTGGATTAAAATCATTACCAGGCTTTGGCTGGCGATTACAGGGAACACTTAAAAAATCGGGTAATGTACGCTCAGCCGAAAACGCTTATATGGCTTCAATGGGATTTTTCAGGTGAACAATAACATTCCCGGAACATTGGCAAATACATTTATCCCAAACTACGATAGTTTTACCGGCGGTATTTTTCTGATTCAGCGTTGGTTAAAAAATAACTTTGAGTTTGAAGGTGGACTACGATACGACTTTAAGCTATTTGACGCTGCGGGATATAGGTACGCTAACAATGGTGATGAAAGTTCAGAGATTACAGAGCAATACTACGGTGGGCAGAGCAGGTTTCATAATATTACCGGATCGTTTGGGACACTTTGGAAAATTAACCTTTACTGGCAACTAGGCAGTAACTTAGGTTTAGCCTGGAGAGCACCTACTGCCAATGAATTGTTTAGTAACGGACTGCATCATGGTGCCGGATTATATGAAATAGGCGACCCTAACATTAAAACAGAGCAGGGGTACAAATGGATAAACGCTTTAAAATATTACAGAGAAAAACTAAATTTTACCCTTGATGCCTATGCTCAGTATATCAATAATTACATCTATTCTGAACCTGATAAAACTTTCAGACAAACTGTAAGTGGTACCTATCCAATATTCAGATATAAACAAACCAATGCATCATTTTTTGGTACAAGCCTTTCAGGTACTTATCGCTTTTCTGAGGTGCTGTCCTATAAATTCAATGCTGCACTAATCAGGGCGCGAGATCTTGGTAATCGTAAATATCTGCCTTACATCCCGTCGGACAGGGTAGATCAGTATATTCATCTCGATTTTCAATTTAAGAACTTAAATAGTGCCTGGATACAGGCAGGACACAGCTTCGTTCGTCGGCAAACCCGTTATGAGCCCGAAAGCGACTATGCCACTCCCCCAGGAGCTTATCATCTTTTTCAGCTTTCAGGCGGAACAACGATTAAGGTTGGGGAGCAAGAGCTGGGCTTAAATCTTAGTGTAGACAATTTATTTAACACCCTTTATAAGGAGTATATGAATCGATACAGATACTATACTCATGATATGGGAAKGAATATCACCATACGACTTGCCTATAACTTTTAACCGAATAAATCTTATCAATTACATATAATAATTTACAATTATGAACAAATTACGCAATTACTCATTAGCAATTTTAGTAGCGCTTATCGCACTCACATTTAATGCCTGTAAGAAGGATCCCAAGCCAGAAGTGCCGGAAGAAGAGATTGGCAAAGCAGAACTTACTTTTCTTGAAGTTGAACGCGAGGAACATGGGGATCATTATCATTATAACCCTATTGCCGAAGCAAAGCCAACCATTATAACTTTTGATAGTAAAGGCTTGCCTCCTATAGGTACACACCTCCATCTTACAGAAGGTAAAACCTACAAACTAACACTTAAATCATTTGATTTTGCGAATCGTGAAATGCAGCAGGAATTTCTAGAAAAACACAACATCCATCARGCATTTATATTAGGTGCACCCGATGGCATTTTAACTTATGTTTATGCCGATAGGGATAAGGAGAATAAGAAAATAAATGTTGGAGTAATGGGATATTTAACGGTTGATGAGCATACAGAAACAGGCTTTACCTTCCGTTATGTACTTCGCCACCTTAATCCGGGAGTAAAGGCCAGCATCACGGCAGCGAACTGGAATGATATCAATTTTGCCTCAAAGTTTGCGGGGGCTAACGATTTGGATTTAAAATTCGAATTGCACCCAGTGCATGAAGGGGAACATGAACATTAAAAAATAAACTTGTAACAAATGTCATTGTTAGGAGACAAAAGGAAGCATAGAACATATACTTTTGAATAAATAATAGCTTATGAATAAGTCATATCCGGCAATGATAGCCTTTCTGCTTTTTATTAGCAGTCCAGTTTTAAAGGCTCAGCAGATTAAAAAGATTGATGGAACCTCGATTAGTGTTGATTCACTTCGAAACAAAATTTTATTCTTAATGGACAAGGCCAAAGTTAAAGGACTTGAGCTGGCAATTTTCAATAAAAATAAAGTAGTCTATAAGGAGGGGTTTGGTATTGGCAATGATGCCGCGGTGAAGTTACACCCTTCTATGAGCATTTACGGTGCATCTTTAAGTAAAACCGTATTTACAGTATTGGTGTTAAAACTGGTAGAAGAAGGAGTAATCGATCTGGACAAGCCACTACAGGATTATTTACCAAAACCCATCTACGAATATCCTCAAAAAACCAAATGGCAGGATAATTATAACGATCTTAAAACAGATACGCTTTATAAGCGTATCACTGCTAGAATGTGTCTGGATCATACTACTGGATTTCCAAATTGGCGATGGGATAATTCCGACCAAAAGTTACGGGTTGCGTTTATGCCTGGCAGCAGATATAGTTATTCGGGCGAAGGAATGGTTTATTTGCAAACAATAATTGAGAAAATTACTCAAAAATCTTTAGCGCAACTTATGACGGAAAAAATATTTGTCCCTTTTAATATGAAGAACTCTGCTTATACCTGGTTACCGCGATTTGAAACCGATTATGCACTTGGATATAACCAGGAGGGCAAAGCATATGAGAAAGACAAAGATAATGAGGCACGTTCTCCAAGTACTCTTGAAACAACACTTGATGACTATTCTAAATTTGTAGAAACATTACTGCAAGGCCATGCACTTAAGAAGCAATCACAACAAGAGATGTTCCGCCCACAGTTCCGTTTGCGGTCTGTTACCCAATTTGGGCCATTGTCTCAAAAAGACACCAGTGCTAACGACGGGATATCCTTAAGTTATGGACTAGGTTGGGGTTTACTTAAATCGCCTTATGGCTGGGGTGCCTTTAAGGAAGGCCACGGTGACGGATTTCAGCATTATTGTATTGTTTTTCCTGAAACCGGCACCGGCATAGTTATAATGAGCAATAGTGATAATGGAGAAAGTATTTTTAAGGATATACTTGAAATAGCCATTGCCGATAAATATACCCCTTGGAAATGGCAAAATTATATTCCTTATAACTATAATTCTCTTCAAGAATAAAGCGGAAACACCAAATTAAATTTCGCTCCCCTTAGCGTCCACAGAATTGGTAAGCACGATTTTTCGTCGCTTATCAATTCTTTTCAAATTAATTTATTAATATTGAGTTTAAAACGAACTCGGATTCGAAAAGGGGATAAGGATTTATGATCAATTACAGCACATGCTTTGACCAGGAGCTTGTCCTCTTATTAAAAGATGACGATGATGCTGCTTTTAAGGAGATCTATCTGCGTTATGATAAACTTCTTTTGATCTATGCTTATAAGAAATTACGGAATAGGGAAGAAGCAAAAGACCTTGTTCAGGATGTATTTACTTGGTTGTGGAATAGCCGCAAAGATTTCTCTTTAAACACAACCTTGTCTGGTTACCTTTATAAATCGGTACTTAATCGAATTTTTGATGTGGTTAAGCATAAGGGTATCATTAGAAAATATGTGGATAGCGGAAAACATTATGTTGAGATAAGTAATGAGGACACAGATTATTTAATCCGTGAAAAAGATATTGCACTGCTAATAGAAAAGGAAATATTAACGATGCCTCCCAAAATGCGTGAGATCTATACCTTGAAGAAGAAATACTTTCTAAGTACTAAAGAGATTGCTACGGAACTCAGCCTTTCAGAACATACCGTTTCAACCCAAATGAAGCGCGCACTAAAACACCTTAAAGTTAAACTTGGTATTATAGTTTTATTCGTAACTGTCGGTTTTTGATTTATTTTAAATCTTTTTTTTGTCGTTGTACCTAATGGCTTCTTTTGAATCGTCTTAGTCTTTAATAAGGGTTAAACCGGGAATAAAAGACCATGCAAAAAGACATACAAGCCATATTAGATAAAGTGAGTTCAGGAAATGGAACGGCTGAAGAACAGCAGATTGCCAAATACTGGTTGCACCAACTTCACCAGGATGATGATTCCGAGTTTTCTGAAACGGACCTGGATGCGCTTAGCTCTGAAATGTGGCACGAAATTCAGAAGAAAAGAAAAGCAGAAAGCCCAGGAAGACGCTTTTTATGGCCAGCAGTTGCTGCGGCTGCCTGTTTGATTTTAGCTTTCTGTACTGTACTGTATTTTTATCACGATGGTACATCAGATGGTAATAAAATTGCACAAGTATTATTTCAGGATATTTCTGCTGGAGGAAATAAGGCTTATTTAACTTTGGCAAATGGCAAAAAGATTAGTTTAACCGATGCATCTAGCGGTACAATAGCTACACAGGCCGGTATACAAATTACCAAAACATCGAGTGGACAACTTGTTTATACGATTGCTAATCAAAAAGCAATAGGAAAAAACGATTATTATAATCGTATTGAAACACCCAAAGGTGGACAATATCAGTTAAACCTTCCTGATGGAACTAAGGTCTGGCTCAACTCAGCCTCCTCTTTAAAATACCTTGTTAATTTCTCTTCAAAAGAAGAGCGAATTGTTGAATTAACCGGGGAAGCTTATTTTGAAGTAGCAAAGGATAAAAACCATCCATTCCTGGTACGTAGTTCAGGTCAGGAAGTTAAAGTTCTTGGTACTCATTTTAATGTAAATGCATATGACGACGAGAATGGAGTTAAAACTACATTGTTAGAAGGATCTGTAAAGGTGAATAATAATGTTGTTCTGGTTCCAGGAGAGCAATCAGTATTTATAGGAGGTAAGCTTAATGTAAAAGCTGTAAATGCCAGTGATGCGGTAGATTGGAAAAATGGGGAGTTCGTTTTTAATAAAGACCCGCTAACCGATATTTTAAGGAAGGTATCGAGATGGTATAATGTAGATATTGTCTATGTACGCAATCTCGGTTCGCCACTGGATGTCCCTACTTTTAGTGGCTCCGTCTCCCGATTTGAAAATGTATCCGTCATATTGAGGATGCTTGAAGAAACCAGTAATGTGCGCTTTGCCATAGAAGGCAAGACGATAAAAGTAAAATAACCTAACCAACAATCAACAACTAAACAAAACCAAAATGAAAAGAATCAAAGGCAAAGCAAGCTGATATTTCCGCGCAGGTTTTTAAGAAAAAAGCTATGAAAGTGTTTCAGCACTTCCATAGCAATATCTGAGTTAACCATAAAAAACAAATTCCAGATCAGTTTAACGTATTAACCCAAGCTTCAAAGGTATGAAATTATATACTTTTAACCTAGGTGTGCCATGCCAATGGCTACCTCCAGAATTTTTATCAGTTATGAATTCGGTTGTCCGGCAATTTGCTACAGCCGATAAAAGAAAATTACTAATGAGAATTAACTTGATCATAATTATAATGACCAGCTGTTTACTGCAAGTAAGTGCAACCAGTTTTGCGCAGCGATTTAGTTATAATAAACGACAGGTTGCACTACGTCAGGTTTTTCAAGAAATCAAAAAACAGACCGGATATAAAGTGCTGTATTCAGATCAGAACGTCAATGGAAATCTTTTAATTAATGCCGAATTTAATAATGTAGAGTTAGAAACTGTATTGCAATCTTTGTTGAAGGATTTGCAATTGACATATAAGATAGATCAGAAAGTAATTCTTATCAAATCGTTGGCAAGGCCTACGTTTCAACAAATAACAGCTTTGCCAGTTAGAGCTGATATCACGGGAAAAGTGGTAGATAATAAAGGAAAGCCTCTTCCAGGAGCATCAGTAAGTGTAAAAGGAGAGGGTAAGGTTGTAAGTACAAACGATGAAGGGATTTTCCTTTTAAAAGATGTACAGGAGCCTGCAACATTGATTGTTTCATTTATAGGTTACATCCGCAAAGAAGTAGAGGTTGTTAAAAATCAACAATTAGTTATAACACTAATGGAGGATGTTGGTCAGCTAAACAATGTCATCGTTGTTGGTTACGATAGTAAGAAGCAGAATGAACTGACAAGTGCTGTTGCTGTTGTCTCATCAGTGAAATTAAAAGATGTAACGGCTAATAATATAGGCACGATGCTCCAGGGTAAAGTGGCAGGTTTGCAAGTAGTAAACAGTTCCGGTGCACCGGGTGCTGTTCCTGAAATAAGATTAAGAGGGGTATCTTCCGTGAATGCCAACCAAAGTCCGCTTACAGTTGTAGATGGGATTATTGGAGGGAATTATGATCCTAATGATGTTGCATCAATTACGGTGCTTAAAGATGCCGGAGCTACGGCTTTGTACGGCTCTCAGGCAAATGCAGGCGTTATTATTATAAATACAAAACGAGCTACATCCGGAGAAACCAACTTTGAGTTTAAAGCTACATCAGGATTTAGGACAGCTGATTTTGGTAAACTGGATGTGATGAACAGTGCTGAACTGTATGACTCCCAAAAAGAATTTTACCGGGATTATATTGTTGGTGCAACAGATAATTCATACAAGATAGATCTGATTAAATTTTATAGTGAACGCCCGTTATCACTCTTGAATCAGGATTATGACTGGTCAAAAGAATCCTTTAAACCTGCTCCCGTTAATGCATTTTACCTGTCGGCCAGTGGAAGTACAGAAAAGAATAATTATTATGTAGGTGCATCTTACTATAATGAAAAGGGAACATTTTTGAACACAGGTTTTCAGCGCATTAACCTCCGCGCTAATTCAACATACACATTCTCTAAGAAATTAAGTATTACCAATAACATCAACCTGAGTGCATCAATGGGTAAAAGTTATGATTACAACGATGTGTATTATTCCTTTTTAAATCTGCCTTGGGACAATCCATATGATGAAAATGGCACGCCTATATATGTAGATGGGAATTCGGCCTTTAAATGGTGGTCGCGAGATAAAATCAATCCAATCCATACGGTGAAGAATTCTGAACATCCTTACAAAGGGTTTGATGTAAATTATGACTTTGGATTAAACTATAACATTAACAGGTGGTTAACTTTTTCTAGTACAAACAGAGGCTCTGCGGGTTTTAATAAAGGGAAAAATTATTTCTCTCCAATTGTAGCAGGCACTTATCATGGTACTGGTTTTATTGATGAGTTGAATACGCTGAATTATGGTGTTATCTCCAATAACCTATTTAAGTTTAATTTTCAATTTGGTGATCACTCTATTACAGGATTGGCGGGGATAGCCCTGGAAGCTGGACAAACAGAATACTCTGGAGCTTCGGGTAAAGGTTTGCCAGAAGGACTGAAGGTACTTAATGTTGTATCTAACAACCAACTTGTAAATGGATTTACCGATAAAAGTTACCTGCAGTCTGGATTATCGCAGGTTAACTATAATTATAAAAGCCGCTACTTTTTATCAGGCTCGTTTCGTATTGATGGCTCCTCTGCTTTTCCGGAAGGAAATAGGTACGCTTCCTTTCCTTCAGTGTCAGGGGCCTGGTTGGCAAGTAATGAAGATTTCTTGAAAAACAGTACCCTCATTGATAATTTAAAGCTAAGGTTAAGTTATGGTATTACGGGAACGCAGGATATTGGTTCATCGAGGTATCTTGGTCTGTATTCTTTAACCACTCAATACAATTCATTAACCGGAGCTGTGCCTTATCAGCTCGCGAGTCCTAATCTAACCTGGGAAAGTAAGCATCAAATTAATGCTGGTATTGATATCGGCTTATTTAAAAGAGTTAACGTTACCGTTGATGTGTATCGTAACAATACTAAAGATCTGCTTCTGCAAGTTTCGCAGCCTTTGTCTGTTGGCTTTGAAACGAAATGGGAAAATGCCGGAAATGTAATTAACAAAGGGATCGAATTAGGAATTAATACTACAAACATAAAAACAACGGATTTCGAATGGACTACAGATTTTACAATAAACTTTAACAGCAATAAATTATATGGTTTACCGGCAGACATTGTGAAGACAGGATCGTGGAGCATTTCCCAGATTTATCGCAATGGAGGTAATCTTTACGAATTTTATATGCCTAAATGGCTTGGAATAGATAGTCAGACCGGAGCACCTGTCTGGGAAAAGCTGATTTATAATGAAGAAGGCAAAGCGGTTGCGAGTGAGAAAACACTAAATTATGCGGAAGCTACTACTCAGGAATCAGGATCGGCGTTGCCCAAGTATCAGGGTGGTTTCAATAATAGTTTGAGTTTTAAAGGTTTCAATTTACGTGTAAGTACTTACTTTAACTATGGCAATAAAGTGTTTAGCAACAACCTTCGTTTTATGATGAACGATGGACACGAACCTTATTATAACCAGATCAGACTACCGGATGGCGCTAAGATCTGGTCTGGTCCTGGTGATACTGATGCTACTGAGCCAAGCCCTCAGAATTCAGCAAATTCTACAGAAACATCTACCCGTTATCTTAAAAACGGCAGTTATTTTACAATCAGAAATATTTCATTTAGCTATGCCTTGCCTGCGTCGTTGGTAAAGAAACTGCACTTTAAAGCAATCACCTTAGGAGTTACGGCTGATAATGTGGCTACATTTTCGAATTTCTTAGGTCAGGATCCACAAACAACGATTAGTTCAGGAAGTTTTATAACGCCAGGGGTATCAGACTTCAAATATCCAAATAACAGGCAATATTTATTTACCGCTAACTTCAACTTTTAAGCATATGAAAAAGTATTTATTCTCCATAATTGTTCTCCTACTTATCTTTGGGAACAGCTGCAAAAATCTTGATGTTGCACCAAGTGATGCCATTAGTACGGAAACACTGATTACTACTACTGACGGCTTAACCAATGCTTTAAATGGTGCTTATGCTTTGTTTAAAGATCATATTACATTTAACGGTACAATAGATCAAAACAATATGTATTTGCGTCAGTTTTATCATTTGTCTGACTTTGCCAGTGATGATATTGTATGCGGACAAGTCACTACCGACCCTCTGTTTTATAGCTTTAGTCTTGGTCATTCACCCTCGCAAGGCAACACCAGGTATTTTTGGTATGTGTCTTACAAAATAATTACTGGTGTCAATACGGTAATTGAAGCTGTAGAAAAGTCGGGAACACAGGATCCGGCAAAGCTGCAACTGCTTGGCGAATGTTATTTTCTAAGAGCGTTTTGTCATTTTAACCTGGTCAGGTTGTTTGGTAAACCTTATAGCGTTGATCCTAATGCTGATGGGGTTATCCTGCGTACAAACCTTACTGATCCATCTAAAAAGAAGAGGTCTACGGTTGCAGAAGTATATGCTGCTGTTATTGCCGATGCGGAGAAGGCTGCTTCTTTAATGACCCAGCCGAGAACAGTGCAATATGCATCAAAAGAAGCCGCCTGGGCATTGTTATCACGAGTGAACTTGTACAAAGAAGATAATCAGAAAGCCATTGAATATGCCAATATGGTGATCAATTCTAAACGGTTCAGTCTTGCGACTGCTGCGGCCTATCCTTCCTTATTTGCCAATGCGCAAACAAGTACCGAAACGATTTTTTGTATTGCCTTTACCCCAGTTGACGATTATGGTAAATTTGGATCTATCGCATCGATGATCTATTCCGACGGGAATTCGGGATGGGGCGAGGAGTATGCTTCTTCTTCTTTGAGGAATGTGATGTCAAAACATCCTGAAGATGTTCGTTGGTCTTACATCGTCCCGCTGAAAGATGGCAATGGAATTATTCAGAAGAAAAATGGCATCGAAGTATATTATATAAGCAAGTTTTCTTTCCAGGGTGGCCTTCCAAATCTAAGCTCCCCAATCATGTTCCGTTTATCAGAAATGTATTTGAATAGAGCAGAGGCAGAAGCTAAGTTAAGCAATACTGGCGCCGCTCTTGACGACGTAGATCTGATCCGTAAAAATCGCGGACTGGAGAATTCTTTATACAATAAAACATTGCCATCAGGGTATTCGGCATTAGACGTTGTTCTGGAAGAGAAACGTATAGAAATGGCTTTTGAAGGGCATAGAACCTACGATATTTATCGCAATAAGAGAGCTATGAGTAAAGCTTATTGGGGTTATCACCTGGCCGGATTAAAAGAAACAGATATTGATTTGAGTAAGACACCAACTGGTTATGCTGACCTGTCTGTGAACTACACTAATCCCAGGATCATTTATTTTGTGCCTATAGATGAAGTGCTGAGTAATACGCTTGCTACTCAAAATCAATAATCCAATATTAAAATGTCGATTATAAATATTTTATTGATATGAAGAATTTAAAAAATAACATATTCCGATTGCTGATCATGATCACAGCGGTTACCATATTATACTCCTGTAAAAAGGATAATACCCCAAAACTGACGGATTTGCTTTATGACCTTACAGTGGATGGTAATCAGGTTGCCTTTAAAACAGTAACAACAGGTATTTCATCATACAGGTGGGACTTTGGCGATGGAGGTTCTTCTACTGATGCCAATCCTGTACACGAGTATGCAGGTAAAGGTAAATACGTAACAACACTTTATGCAACAATAAATGGAAGTGTAACGGAGGCCTCTACCGTTATCAGAATTGCTAAAACTTCACCTGTTAAGCTTGATGACAATACCTTGAGTGACTGGGATAAAGTGACTACCAATATCCTTACTGCCGGTCCGGAAGGAGGTATTTTCCGATCAGCTAAATTTGATTACGATGGCAATTTTATTTACGTATATATAGAGATGAATTCTAAAAGAGCCAATGGCGATATCTTCGATTTCTATATTGACTCAGACAATAGTGCTGGCACGGGTTTATTAAGTGCCTATGCGGATGGTGGGTTTGATATTCTGCTGGAGGGACAACTGTTGAGCTCAGGTGTAGACATCTTTTACCATAATGGTGCACAAAATAGCTTTAGCTTTGCTCAACAGTCCATTTCAGAGGCTTATAACGTAGGTACTGTTACAGAAACCGCTGGTGTTTTGAGGTTTGAAATGCGTATTGCCCGTGGAAAGCTGAAGGGGCTAACAGGCACTGGAATGCGAATTGGAATTATGGCCACAAAAAGTGATTGGTCGGTAACCCTTGGCAGTATTCCTGATGCAGGAGCTTCGGCATTCCTGCTTGATATGAGTGAGTAGTTTTTAAAATAATTTCTTATGGCTAAAAATACAGCAACTCAATTTGTTGCCGGACGTGTGGTATCTCTTGATGTGATGAGAGGATTAATCATGTTTTTGCTTTGTGCAGAGAGTTGCCATCTATATGGAGCCCTCAAAGGTCTTAATCCGGTACAGCCCGCGGCAATTCTTATTGAGCAGTTTTTTCATCATCCATGGCATGGATTGCGATTTTGGGATTTGGTACAACCGGCATTTATGTTTATGGCAGGAGCGGCCATGTATATCTCCTATAGCCGCAAATTGGAGAAGGGGAGTACCTGGGAAAAGAATTGGAGTCATATCGTAATCAGGAGTTTTAAGCTTTTCCTTTTTGGTGTTGGACTTCACTGTGTGTATGCAGGGAAGCCAGTCTGGGAACTTTGGAATGTGCTTACTCAATTGGCTTTTACCACTTTGCTTGCCTACCTGATGATTGGCAGATCGTACAACTGGCAAATCATCAGTTCCGTGGCATTACTGCTGCTTACGGAAACAATGTACCGTTTGATACTGATGCCAGGTTTTGATCAGCCATTTGTAGAAGGTCATAATTTTGGATCGTATGCAGATACACTACTCATGGGTAAGATCAATCCAGATGGTTGGGTGGCCATAAATGCAATACCGACTACAGCGCATACAATTTGGGGTGTGCTTGCAGGAAAACTTTTAATTTCAGCGCGATCAGCATCTTATAAAATAAAGGTGCTGATCGGGTTTGGCTTGCTTGCTCTAATGATTGGATTCGGGCTAGATGCTTTACAGGTTACCCCAATTATAAAAAGAATAAGCACTAGCTCTTTTGTGTTTGCATCAGGTGGTTGGGTGTTAATTATGCTGGCTGCGGTGTACTGGTTAGTTGACGTAAAGCAATGTACAAAATACGTGTGGATATGCGCTGTAATGGGAATGAATGCCATATTTATCTATATATTTTTCGAAACTATTGGTGTGCAATGGCTGAATGGTGTAGTCGGAATTTTTACAGGAGATATTTTAGCAATGTTGTTTGGATTACCGACCGATGTTAGTGCTGTAGTGACCGCTTTAAGTACGCTTCTGGTTGAATGGGCACTTTGTTACTGGCTGTACAAGCGTAATATCTTTTTCAAGCTTTAAACAAATTCATTTAGAAGAAAATCATCATGAATATAAAATTGACCCTTAGCGTTTTAATTTTTTCTACTGTTATCCTTCTGTTTTTTAGTTCCTGTAAAGAGGAAAACGAAAGTTTGGTTAAGGTAGAGAAGGTGAATGTAACTTACTCAGAAAGTACCGAAGATTTTCCTAATCCTGAACGGGGATTTTACCGTTACTCAGAAACCGCTGCAAGTAGCTATACCGTACTTGATGTAGAAACACTTATAACTTATCGCTCCTTACAGGATGTTTCTACAGCAAATTACAAAATATATAGCACGCTCGTTTTCAGGTATTATATTCTAGACAATGTAACCACCACTAGCATCTCAGAATCGTTTCTGAATAATATTAAAAAAGATATGGCTGCTGCAAGAGCAGCAGGAGTGAAACTGATTCCGCGTTTTGTGTATACTGCTACTGCGCGTCCGGGTAACTGTCCGGAAGGATTTATTTGCCCAACTTATGGAGATGCCGCTAAGTCTGTTGTTTTGAGCCATATTGCACAGCTTAAACCTGTACTTACAGAGAATGCAGATGTGATAGCTTGTATACAGCTTGGATTTATTGGTACCTGGGGAGAGAATTATTATACTGATTTCTTTGGTGATGCCTCTATGAATGGTGGACAGGAGAGTAAACTAACAGATCAGAACTGGCGAGACAGGGTAGAGGTATTGAAGGCCTTACTTGCTGCGGTGCCAGCCGATAGAATGGTTCAGGTTCGCTACCCACAATTTAAGCAACGCTTTTTGTTCGGCGTAAACTCAGCACTTTCTTCAGCACCACTTGCTGAGCTTATGGCATTCACGATGTCAGATGAATCTCGTATCGGTTTTCATAATGATTGTTTCCTTGCCAGTGCTAATGACTTTGGGACCTATGAGGATTATGGAAATAGCAGTACACCAAGAGCATCAGACGGTATGGTTTTAAATACTTTAAGGGATTATACGAAGGCCGACAGCCGATATGTTGTTGTTGGTGGAGAAACCTGTTCGGATGACTATAGTCTTAACGATTGTGAGCCAGCCGGTAAAACCCAGGAAGAACTTGCAGCCATGCACTTTAGCTATCTGAATGCTCATTATAATACTGCAGTAAATAATGACTGGCAAACTGGAGGTTGTATGGATAATATTAAAAAAAACCTGGGCTATCGCTTTGTCTTGCAATCTGCAGTTTTACCTGATAATGCTGTGAAAGGCACAAGCTTAAATGTAGTACTCAATGTTAAAAACGTTGGGTATGCATCGCCTTACAATAAAAGAACAATAAAACTGGTGCTACGGAATAAGGCAAATGGCGACTTGAACTCCTTTGCTCTTGCTACCGATGTAAGGAGATGGTATTCGGGAAGTTTTAAGGTAGAGGAAAGTATAAAAATACCTTCCGAATTTGCAACAGGTGAATATGAAATGTTGCTTCACCTGCCAGATGAGTATGCAAGTATTGCTGATAGGCCCGAGTACAGCATCCGCTTGGCGAATAAAGATGTATGGGAAGCTTTAACAGGTTACAACAAGCTTAACCATACTGTTGCCATTAAATAATTTGACGCATATTATTCACCATGATAATCAATATCTAGGTTGTATTGGTAAAGCAGGCCAGAAAGATTCAATGCGGAAAATTTCGCCTGTTTTACTTTATTGATAGCCGGATCAAGGCTAAAGTTCTTTGCCGTACGGAAGTCTGTTTTCTCTAGAACGGATTTGACAAATGTTGCGCCTGAAAGATCACAGTTATGGAATACGCTTGAGGTTAAATCGCATTCTTCAAAATCAGTTTCTTTAAGTGAACATTCCGTGAAGTTTGTTTTCTTAAGTTTTGTGCCATAAAAAGTTGAATAATCCAGATGGCTCCGCTCAAAATTAAAAGAAAATAGAAACTTATTGCATTTAGAAAAATCAATTCCCAGTATTTTACAGCCGGTAAAAGTAACATCCTTAAATCCGGTACCTGTAACCACAGTAAGTGAGAAATTGCATTGTTTAAAATGACAATCCATAAAATCATTATGGCTTAAATCACTCTTGGAGAAATCACAGTTTACAAATTCACATTTGATAAATTCTCGGTTCTCCAGTCTAAAGTCCAAGGTTATCAGCGTACCAAAGTCCATCTGCAACAAGGATAATGATCAGGCTGTTGATATCCAGATCTGCTACTGATCCACCCCCAATATGATTGGTAAACCATTCTTCCCACATTTTTTTATAGTGCTCATTAATAAGTGCCGCTTGCAAAATGACTTTCATAGTTCTCCTATAATGTAGATCACTGCTTTTTTTGATAACGAAGCGAAGAAAGGCAAGGGGGGCGATGTCATTTCCTGAGGCTCTTTTTTCTTCAATGGTCCACTCGGTCAGTTCAACAAGGCTTTGGTGTACCAATTCTTCCAGTAGCTCTTCTTTATTACGAAAATGATGGATAATGCCACCCTTACTCAATCCGGTTTGATCGGAAATCGCTTGGAAAGTGACCTGATGCCAGCCGGCTGTGGCACCTATTTCGGCTGCTATATGAAGAATCAATTGTTTACTGGCTTCCGGATCTTTCTTTCTTTTATATGGATTTTCCATTCCTCAAAGATACCGAACGATTGGTTTGTTTGCAAATTATTTTATATATTTGTCATCTCAATCAGTTAGTTCCAATGTCCAGATACGTTATTATTCTATCCCCTGTAATTGATACGCCAATTGATTTACGGCATGTTTTCGAGGTTATTTATACTTTTTCTAATATCTTAGAATGGTCTGTTGATCTCGACGATTGTGATAAGATTCTCCGAGTTGTTTGCAGCGAGGATATTGGTCAGGAATTGGTAAAGAGTATGGCGCTAGTAGGAATCAGTTCGTCGGTACTGGAGGTTTTTGATGAAAATGGGATTTCTATTATACAAATAGTGCATTAGCATCGTACCTTTATTCAATTAAAAAGAAAAGCTATATGAATACAGAAAAAGCCATTCTGGCGGGCGGTTGTTTTTGGGGGGTAGAAGAACTTATAAGGCACCAGCCAGGTGTTATTTCAACGGTGGTTGGATACACTGGAGGGGATGTTCCCAACGCAACTTACCGGAATCATGGAACACATGCTGAAGCCATTGAAATCATATTTGATCCAGCACTTTTATCCTATCGTTCGCTCCTTGAATACTTCTTCCAGATCCATGATCCAACAACACGGAACAGACAGGGAAACGACATAGGAACCTCTTATCGGTCAGCCATTTTTTTTATGGATGAAACACAAAGGGAAACCGCAAAGGCTTTAATCGCAGATATGGAAGCTTCTGGTAAATGGCCCGGGCCAATTATAACGGAAGTAGTTCCTGTCGCCGATTTTTGGAATGCTGAAGAAGAACACCAAAATTACTTGCAAAAGCAGCCATACGGATACACCTGCCACTTTGAAAGACCTGAATGGAAACTAGGTTAGTTGATTTAACTTTCTGTGTTTTGAGCCCCAACTGCTCAAAGTTTCCCATATTGGAATAAGTTCAATGCCTATTTCGGTTAATTCGTATTCTACTCTGGGTGGAACGGAGGAATGGAGTGTCCTGGATATGAGTCCATGATATTCCAATTCTTTTAGTTGTAAGCTTAAAATCCGTTCGGTAATTTTTGGCATTGCATTTTTAAGTTCAGTAAATCGCATCTTTCCTCCCTCAAGTTCTCGCAGGATAAGTACTTTCCATCGACCTCCAAATATTGCTATAGCATATACAAGATCGGAACAATCGCTGATGATTTTGTAATTAATGCTATTGGTTGAATTTTCTTTCCTTAATGCCATGGCTTACATTTTTGTTAGTTCCCTACATTGGGTTGTAAAGAAGGCAAATCTATTAGTTAAGATTTATTTTTGACCGAAAATAAAATCAATAATGAAGAAAATTGCATTTGTAGGATGTTTGGGGTTAATTGGAATTATTACAACCGAATTTGGGGTTATTGGTATTTTGCCTCAGATTGCAGACCACTACCATATTTCCATCGATAAAGCAGGGTTGTTACTTAGTGCATTTGCCCTTGTAATTGCATTAACAGGTCCTTTTATGACCTTGTTTACTTCTGGCTTCGACCGGAAAAAAATCATGATGATCAGTATTGCGATGTTTTTGCTTACCGGGATAGTATCTTCTTTTGCTCCACCTTTTTGGTTGCTGATTATTGTGAGGATGTTGCCTGCATTTTTGCAGCCTGTATTTATTTCGAATGCTATTGCAGCAGCTGTGGCAAATGTGGGTAAATCGCAAGAATACCGGTTAGCGGGGATTGTTGTAGGTGGTATTGCAATAGCAATGGTGACTACCGTTCCGTTTGCTACTTATATGGCAAGTGTTTTCAATTGGCAGGCATCTTTTGGGGTACAAGCGGTAGTAACTGCAATTGCTTTAGTAGGTATTTACAAAGTTTTGCCTCCTATGCATCCGCAGGAAAAGAAATCGTACGGAACACAATTAAAGGTGCTAACCAATAGTCGTTTTTTGATCAGCTCTGCAATGAACTTTTTTATGATTGCTGCATGGTTTTCTACTTACAGTTATTTTGCTGATTATTTGGGTAAGGTTAAAGAGATGGATACTCAAACTATTAGTTATATGATGTTCCTCTTTGGTATTACAGGGATAGTATCTAATTGGCTGGCGGGGAAAATGATGAGTAAAAATATTCCGGCTACTATTGCTTTGTTTCTAAGTGGAACGGTATTGATTCCTGTGATGTTGTTTTATTCGGGTGCCAATACCTGGTCTACTGTGTCGGTGATCGCGTTATGGGGTTTTCTATATGCTCCTTGTTTTCTGAGTGGGTTTGCCTACATGACTTCTGCTGCCCCTCATGCTCCTGAGTTTGCTAATAGCTTGGCTATCTCATTTGGAAATCTTGGCGTAACGGCGGGTACTGTTGTAAGTGGTTGGTTCATCGCCTCTGTCGGGGTTTCTCAAAGCCCTTGGGTGGGTATGGCCTTTGGAATTCTGGCTTTTTTAATGATTATATGGAGGACTTTGCTGGAGCGTAAAAGTGAGTTCATTAGTAAATCTAATCAATGTACGGCATAGATCATTAGTTCATTCTGTTTCTAAAAATGATATCTTTACAGTCTATCTTTGCAAAACATCCTAAATAATGCTCGTTACAACGTATAGATATCTTTTTTTAATAGTATTCGTACTTTTTTTTTCGTCTTGCTTCCAGGTTATTGAGGAAATTAATGTCAATAAAACAGGGTTGGGGACAGTAAATTTAACCCTCAATCTGAGTGCGAGTAAAGCCAAGGTGGCATCTCTTATGCTTATGGATAGTATCCAGGGATATAAAGTGCCTTCCAAACAAACTATTCAAAAAGAAATCGATGAAATTGTTAGTTACCTGAAAAAATCCGATGGCATTACAAATGTCCAAAAGAAGATTGATTTCGATAATTTCATAGTGAGTATCTCTTTTGCATTTAAGGATGTTGCCAATATCAATACTGTAAATCAAAATGTGTTAAAGAAGTTAAAGATAAAGGGGCTTAGTAATGCTTCTTATGCTTATGAATCGAAAACCCAGACTTTTCAGCGCAGTTATCAGTATACAAAGGCTGCCGTATTAGAATACAATAAGCTTAAACCTGAAGTGAAAAATGTATTTAAAGATGCCTCATATACTAGTATATACAGATTTGAACAATTAATAACCAGCAGTAACAATCCACTGGCAAAGATCTCTAAATCAAAAAAAGCTATAATGATCAATACAGGTATATTAGGTTTAATCAACGGTAAAACTGATATATCGAATAGAATTACACTATCTAAATAATCACTCTATCTATGAACTCTCTTTACAAATGCCTGGTTGCATTAGTTTTTGCAAGTATAACCTTGTCATCCTCTGCTCAAGACCTGGTAAATAAAATACCTTCTGATGCCCTTGCTGTGGCCACAATTAAAGGAAAGAATTTTACCGATCTGATGTCTTTAAAAGAATTTAATAACACTTTTATCGGAAAAGAAATTTTATCAAAGCTCTCAAAAGGAACGGATAAAGTGGTTAATAGTGTTGAAAACCTGGGGTTTGATTTATCTTCATCATTATATTACTATAATCTGAGCAACGACAGTGTATCCTATAACTGTTTCCTGGCACCTGTTAAAAATGCCGAACAATTGGAAGCTCTATATGTTCAGGCAAATCAAAAGTTTACAGTTAAAAACGGGATTAAATCCTATTATAATTCCGACTCTACAGAAGTGGCTCATTGGAACGACAAGTTCCTGCTGTTTGTTATAGGCTCGGGTAAAAGTAGTTATTTTGCAAGACCAGAGGTTGTTGAACGCTTCAAGTTATCTCAAGCTACTTCTGTTGGACAAGCTGCAGACTCATTGTCGATAGCGGTGCCGGTACAGGATGAGATTGCTGTTGATAGCACGATKGCTGTTGATTCATTAGAAGAAGTTATGGCAGATACCATTGGATATGATTATGGTAATACTTTTTTTAAGGATGAACAGAAAAAGAAAACTGTTGTTGCCGGTTGGGTACAACTTATGGTTGATGATTTCTTTACCGGCCCAAATACAACATCGATATTAAATAATAAAGATTTCGTAAAAAGTATAGATGAACAAGCTGAGGCAACAATTTGGATTGCTGGAGCTGATAAGCTTTTTAATACCTATATGCCATCAACCTATTTAAAAGGTATGAGCTTCTTAAATGGCTATGGAAGTGCTAATGCTAAGCTTTTTCTTGAAGATAAATCGATTAGAATTAGTACAAGCATGGCCTTTAGTGATGAAATTGCGGGGGTTTTTAAGAAAGTACTTAAAAGGAAACTGAACAAACGGTTCTTAAAATACATAAATGAAGATAAAGCGATTGGTTATCTGGCCTATGCTATGGATACTAAGGCCTATCTTGAGCAATATCCTAAACTGATGTCAAAAATTTATGGTTCAGTATACGCTGATGAAATAGGAATGGCAGCTGATCTGTTTTCTCTTTTGCTTGATGAAGAGGCGATAAGTAAAGTAGTAAAGGGAGATGGACTGTTCCTTTTTAATGGCTTGTCGCAAAAGGAAGTCAGTTATAAATCAATGGATTATAATGAAGAAAACTTTGAAAGCAAAGAAGTAACAAAGACGAAGAAAGAGACATTGCCTGACTTTTTATTTATGATGTCCAGTGAGGACACTCGTTTGATTGACAAACTTATTGCTTATGGTGTAAAAAAAGAGCTGGTTAAAAACAGCTCAGGATATTACGAACTGTCGGTTCCTAAAAGCCCACTGGCGCTTTATTTTATGATTAAAGAAGGAATCATTTTCTTTGGTACCAATAAAAAAGATATGGAGGATATTGCTGGAAACAGATATGTTGCCAATGTCTCGCGCAAGCACAGGAAAGCATTAATGAATACCAATTATGCAGGCTATTTCAGCGCTAAAAAGCTATTCGGAAAGATTCCTGTTGAAGAGTTTGCCAGCACAAAAAAACTTGAAAAACTTAATAATGTATTGAATTCAATGGGCGACATTTATTTGAAATCGAATCCGGTTAAGGGTAATGTATATTCTGGTGAAATTAACATAGATATTCCTTCCAATCAACAAAATGCTTTAAAGTACTTATTCTCACTTGTTGAAGACGCGCAAAAATAAATTACTTAGAGGTGGTGTAACACTGATACTAACGGGAGTTGTTTTAATACTGGCGTCTGCTTATGGGTATTTCAAATTCCGGGAATATAAATCCTACCAGGAGGTTATTCATGCTGAGGCCTCTTTTATTGTTAAGATAGATGTAGATAAGATCTATAAAACAATGGTTTTGGATTATCTTTATAACCCATCTTATTATAGGGGAAAAACTGATGATGAACTTAAAACTGGTTTAGCCATTCCAGGGAATGTTTTTATTTATACTGTTGGTTCCAAATCTTGCCAAACCTATTTCTGTTCTTTGCCTATAGCAGATGTCGCCGTACTGAAACAGTTTATTAAGCAAAGGCTCGGTGTAAATACGTTTAAAAACGCAGGTCATGGCATTACATTGGCAACTTCAAAAGATGGAAAACTTACTGTAGCTTTTAATTTAAAAACAGTTGCTGTTGCGTATACACTCAAAAATGAAAATGTAATAGATATCCTTACCGATCTGCTAGATAAGAAAAACCTATTATCTGATAAAGATCAGAAAATTGCGAGCTTAAAACATGCAAATACACATTTGGCTTATGCTTTTAAAGAGTATATAGGAACAGGAGAATTTAAGGATGGGGTAATTTATTTGAATGGCTATTTTAATTTTAATGATCTTGATGTTCAAGGGAAGGTATTTACTCATAGGGTATTTGATAAGCATGCCTCAATAAAAATGTGGCTTAATGCCCACCTTTTGAATGGTAAATCTTACTCAGAAATTCAACTTAAAGGCCACAGAATTTATCCCGATAGCTTATTGAAATATTATCAGGGCTATCTTGACGTTGAATTTGCAGGGATAGTTAATCAGATTGATACTGTGATAACTTATGAGTATAATGATGATTTTGAGAAGGAAGAGGTTCGAAGTACCCGTATTTTGAAGGTACCAAGGATAATAGGCACTTCCAGAGCTCAATCTAAATCTTTATTAAATTATCTGATTAGGGAAGGATTGCTTGATACTGTTGGTGTAATCAGTAAACAGGTGTTCCCCTTGTATACTTTGTATGGTAAAAGCGATACTGGATTTTTTACGCTTAGTACAGATAAGAATATTAAGGTGACTACGGTAAGTGAAAAATCTCCATACTTTTTCTACCTCGAAATGGATTTTAATCAGCTCAATGGATTGCGACAATTTCCATTACTGGAAAAATATACAAAACGATTGGATATCATTCGTATAAAAGCGACTAATGTAGGTAAAGAAAAGAAATATTTTGAGATGGATCTAAATTTCAAAATGAAAAACATTAACGCCTTAGCGCAATTGTTTTAGATTGTATAGGTTCTAAAATTATTTATTAAGTTTACTATCCAAATCAACAGCTAAATCAATGAAACATAAAGCAATATCCATCAGGCCATTTATCGGGGCCAAAGATTTTGAACTTTCAAGGAGTTTCTACAGAGACCTTGGTTTTGATGAAACARTTCTTACACCTGATATGTCTGTTTTTAAAACAGAGCATATAGCGTTTTACCTTCAAAACGCCTATGTAAAGGATTGGGTAGATAATACTATGATTTTTTTAGAGGTTGAAGATGTTGACAAATATTGGCAGGAGCTTTTGGCTCTTGACCTTACTACTAAATATAAGGATGCAAAACTCGTTCCGATACGGGTTGATCACTGGGGCAAAGAATGTTTTCTGCATGATCCCTCTGGAATTCTCTGGCACTTTGGTGAATTTTTTAACAGTTAATCACACGCCCATTTAAAAAATATTTGTGACATAGTTTATATTACTTACATTTGCATAACTGATTATGTAATTGATTATATGCATGAAACTATTTGAGAAAACCGGAAAAATGGCTCTGGGCAGTCGGCTAAGATTACTGACTTCAAAAGTAACTGAAGACGCAGCGCAGATTTATGAATTATATAATATAGAGTTTTCTCCAAAGTGGTTCCCCGTGTTTTTTGTTCTTTCAGAAGAGGGAGAAAAAACCATAACCGAAATTGCTACTGAGATAGGACATTCCCAACCTTCAGTTAGTAAGATCATACAGGAAATGACTGTTGCCGGACTGATTCAGGAAAATCGGGAATCGTCTGATAAACGCAGAAATGTTGTCGCATTAACCACCAAAGGGATAGTGCTTGCAGCTAAGATAAAAGTGCAATGTGTAGATGTAGATGCTGCAGTTGAAAGCGTTATTCTAGAAGCAAGGTACAACTTGTCCACATATTTCCAAATGGAAGAGGCAGATTATAAGGCTTTAGATAATCCTAAAGAATACATTTTGGAAAAGGGCGGAAAGATATTTGTGGCTCTATACGAAAATGAACCTGTGGGTGTTTGTGCACTGATCAAAATGAACGATCCGGATTATGATTTTGAACTGGCAAAAATGGCTGTTTCACCTAAGATCCAGGGAAAAAGTATTGGCTGGTTGCTTGGTCAAACAGTTATTGACGCTGCAAAGGAATTGGGTGCCTCTAAGGTTTATCTGGAAAGTAACACTGTATTGAAACCTGCTATCAATCTGTATCATAAGCTAGGTTTTAAGAAAGTAGTAGGTCGAGTAACACCTTATGAGCGATGCAATATTCAAATGGAAGTGCAACTGAAATAATATATCAGGATTAACTAAATATGGAACTTACAAAACATTTATAATTTTACTAACATGGCTTTCATCTGTTAATCCGAATTCGGCTGCAATTTGCTTTAAGCTGTACTTTCCACTTGCCATTCTTTGCTTGATCAGTGTTTTTCGGTAATTCTGAACATACTCCCGTAAGGTGGTACCGGTATTCCTTTTGAAATATGGTCCCATATAGTCTGCTGTTATATTAAAGTGTCCAGCCATAATGGGAGCCCTAAGCTGATCGGGCGAATAGATGTATTTATGTATATAACAAAAAATAGCTTGCATATCTTTACTACGATTTTCAAAGGGTTTTAATTCTGGCATATTCCTTTTTAAAATATGTGATAATGCGAGAATCTGCATCCAGATTAACTCTTCGTTATGAAGTGGTTCGCTTTTTAATGTGATCAGCATATCAAATAGACGAGCTACTGTATGTCGGTCATTGTCCGACAATTTAAAGCCTGCCAGATGTGTTTCTCTGCTTTTTATTAGGTATTCCAGGTTCTGTACGTAATTATTAGTATTACTTACATCCTGGTGGAGATATAAATCTGTAAACTTTAAATAGACGAAATGACTGAGTATGTCGATTTCAAAATAATGGGATTCTTCTGGACCAAGTAAAAAGATATCGCCATCCTTGTAGGGGATAGTTACCTGATTAATCACATGCGTTCCTGATCCCTTTTTAATATAGATTATTTCGTAATGATTATGATTATGCTCTGGATGTCGCCAACTGGAAACTTCAAAATCAGAAATCAGTAAAGGTTCAAATTGCCTGTAACGTTTCATGTCGGAAATATACAATATTATGCCAGAATTATACCATTTTCTCCAGCCTAATAAACCGAATTTTGACTAGCAGTTGATTAAACTTAAATAAAATATAACTTAACATGAAAGCGGATAAAAAAACAGCACTAGTAGTTGGAGCCAATGGAATAATTGGAACCAATCTAATAAATTACCTGGAGGAATTAGGAACCTGGGACATTATTGGTTTGTCCAGAAGGGGGGGGACAAGCACCAAGAAAATCCGATATATAGCTGTTGATTTGCTAGATCCTGCATCGTGTATTGCACAACTTAGTTCATTATCTGATGTTACTCACATATTTTATGCAGCCTATCAGGATAGGGCGAGTTGGGCAGAACTGGTTGAACCCAACCTGGCTATGTTGGTAAACGTATTGACGGCAATTGAACCGGTGGCAGCCAATTTGGAACATGTAAGTCTGATGCAAGGGTACAAAGTTTATGGTGCCCATCTAGGCCCCTTTAAAACTCCCGCAAAAGAAAGTGATGCAGGCCATATGCCTCCCGAATTTAATGTAGATCAACAGAACTTCCTCGAAAAACAACAGGTGAACAAACGTTGGACTTGGTCTGCCATTAGGCCATCAGTAGTTGGTGGAACCTCAACAGGTAATCCTATGAATCTTGCAATGGTAATTGCGGTGTTTGCTACTATTTCTAAGAAACTTGGGATTCCCTTACGTTTTCCCGGAAAATTGGGCGCCTATGATAAATTGATGGAAATGACAGATGCAGGACTACTGGCTAAAGCGACTGTATGGGCAGCTACAAACCCACAATGTGCAAATCAGGCATTCAATATCAATAACGGCGACTTGTTTAGGTGGAATGAGCTTTGGCCTAAAATTGCTGTTTATTTTAATATGGAAGTTGCGGCACCCTTGCAAATGCCCCTCCAAACAGTTATGGCGGACAAAGAAGAACTCTGGAAATCTTTACAGGAAGAACACGGACTAAATTATAACTATAAAGACTTATCCTCATGGGCATTTGGCGACTTTGTGTTCTCCTGGGACTATGACTTTTTTGCAGATGGCACAAAGGCAAGAAGAATGGGCTTTCATGAGTTTATTGATACAGAAAAAATGTTTTATGATTTGTTCGATGAAATGCGCAGGAAAAAGATAATACCAAAAACAATATAATAGCTAAATCAGATTTTGTAGTGTAGCATGTCTTATTAAATCGGCAACATTTTTTGCTTTGAGCTTTTGTAGTAAGTTCTTTCTGTGGTTTTCTACCGTAAACTTGCTTAAAAATAACATTTCAGCAATGTCATTAGTGGTTTTGCCATCAGCAATTAGTTTTAAAATTTCCTTTTCGCGTACCGTAAGTTTGGCAAAATCTTGAGATTCTTTTAACTGTGGCCGGGAGATAATTTCTTTAACGATGTTACTAAAAGTAATCTGACCATTTAAGGCTTCATTGATACAGATAACAATTTCTTCAATAGACGACTCTTTAAGTAAATATCCACTGGCGCCATTGGCCAACATTTGCAAAATTACGCTGCGCTCCTGGTAATTGCTAAATGCCAATACAACCGTATCCGGAGATATGGTTTTTATTGTTTTGCACAAATCCATTCCATTTATATCAGGAAGCATGATATCCAGCAAAACAATTTTTACTGTTGCTATTTTTAAAAAGGAAATAAATTCCTCCCCTCGGGTAAAGCCACCAATAATTTCATATTCCGGTTTTTTACTTAAAAGCCTAATCAACCCCTCTATGACTATCGGATGATCATCAACAATGACAATGGTATTTTTATGCTGTGACATAAAGTTCTATATTGATGGAGGTGCCTCTTTTATTTCTTTCTGATAGGATCTCAATTTTGCCTTTAAGGTATTCAACCCGGCTTTTGATGTTGTTAAGACCTATGCCCTCAACCTTATCCAAATGTGTTGCATCAAAGCCCTTTCCGTCATCTTCAACCGTTATAAAAAACACATCCTCATTTTGCGAACATTGCAGCAAAAGGTTTTGCGCCTGGGCATGTTTGGTTGCGTTAGTAATGGCTTCTTGTATAATACGATAAATGTTTATTTGCTCTTGTGCAAGCAGATTGTTGTTGATGCCAAGATATTGAAAGTCCACTTTTAGCGCGGCAGAAGCTGCTGATTCACATAAGTCTTTTAGCAGTGCCTTAAGGCCCAGTTTTAATAGCATTTCAGGCATCATGTTGTGGGATATACGTCTAAGTTCACCTATGGAAGTATCCAATTGCGTAACGATATTTTGCAGCTCTAGGGTGTTATTGTTGCCTTGTTCGTGTATATAATCTGTCAGATTTAGTTTTGCTATTGCGAGCATACAGCCCAGCCCATCATGTAGATCGCGGGCAAGTCTGTTTTGTTCATCTTCTTTGGCATTCAACATTACCTGCACTAGTTTTATTTGCTGTTGCCTGTCAATATCTTTAAGTTCTTGTTGGTGATTCAGATCTTTTTGTAAAGCTAATTTTTTACTGTTGCGGTAAAACAACCAGCCAAAAAAAGCAACAATAAGTAAAAATATACTGGCTAGGCCCAGTAGCCAATTCACCAGCCGACTATTTTTTGTGGCAAGTTTTGCCTTTTCATTCTCGGCGTTAAGCGCCACAATTTTCTTTTGGTTTTCTGCCGTTCTATATTTTACTTCGAGGAGGTTTGCAGTTTCTTTTAGTTTGCTGTTACTCAAACTGTCGCTCAACCCGCTATAAAGTTTTAACCATTTGTAAGCACTTTGCTTATTTTTCATGCCCTCATAGCTAGTCGCCAGTCCATAGTAAATCTGCAACTTGTTTGTTTCCCATGCCATAAATTGTTTGTCCTTAACCAAAGCCAGTCCTACATTCTTTGCCTCAGGGAAATCTTCTTTACTATGAAGAGCATAAAATTTTTGTAGTAGTATACGTTTTTCGGCATAAGTGCCTTTGAATCTTTTTGCCAGAAGCATTCCTTTTTCTACTACAGTGAGTGCGCTGTCGAATTGCAAAGCAGTATTAAGGCGTAAAGCTTCACCGGCATAATATTCTAACCACATCTCGGACTGTGGATACGGCTTAAGCAAGATCATCATGCTGTCTAAATTCGATTTGGCCTCTTTTAACTTACCTAATGAAATATAATTTTCCCCAATAGATTGATAAATCATAGCCAGATATTGTGGTGCATTGGCTTTTTTAAGTATTGAAACTGCTTTTGTTAAATAGATTTTTTCCTTCGCGTGCTGACCCAGATTTTTGAATCCCGCAGAAAGGAGAAAATAGTTTTTTCCTAAGAAACCCAAATCACCTGATTGTATAGCCAACGGAATTGCCTTATGCAGTATAATTTCTATAGATTCTTTGATTTCGTTTCTAAGATGATGGCGAAATGCATAGCTGTGCCAGCACATTGATCTAACCAGAAKAGCTTCCTTTGTTTTGAATTTTTTTAGTGAAGCATCTGATTGCAAAAGCATTTTTTTAGCAAGTTCTGGATTTTTAGCCATCATTTGCAAAGCTTTATAATATAAAGATACTGCTTGCATAAAGCTGTTTCCTTCGCTGTGTGCTAATCCTTGTTGTAAATACTGCTCAGCTTTTGCTGTATCTGTTCTTAAGTAAAATTCTGAGAGTAGAAAACTACTTTTTGCCTTTGTGGCATTCGGTAGCTCTTTTTTTAACTGCTGGGTAAGGCTATCGGCATAATGCGTTCCGTTTAATGGCATCTGCGAAAGCGCATTGAAAAAGGAAAATATCAAAAACAAGGTGTAACCGTATTTTTTCATTGTAGCGTAGATAATTAAGCTAATGTAGCTAGAATGCCTGCCTGTTATTAAGATAATATCAAAAATAGCTGAAAACAGCTATAAGTAAAATATTAAAGCTTAAATTTGCAGCTTTAAATAGATTCATGATTAAATTATTTGTGGTGGGTTATCCACTTGATATACAGGAAGCTGAACTGATTGAGATATTCAGCATCCATGGAATGTTGCACAGCGTGCATTTATTGACCGACAAAGTGACCCACAAACATAAAGGCTATGGTTTTATAGAAATGGTGGATCAGGCTGGAGCCGATAGGGCAATTGCAGCTATAAACGGTATGGTTTTGAAAGGTAGAAAGATAAGTGTTAAACTGGCGGATGAGAATAGGGCAGAGAAACCAAGAACAACTTTTAAACCTAACCGATTCCATACTGAAGAAGGGCAAAGTAATGCAGGTAGTGGAGAGCAGTTTAAAAATAAGCGTCCTAGAAAATTAGTGTCGAATACATTCAGGGCCGAGAAGTAAACGATATTTCTTAAATTAGTAGGTATGGACTACCTGCAGAAAATAATCGGTGATATTGAATGCCATGATGTGGATGGGATCAGATCATGTTTTCAGCATGGGGTCCATCCCAACGATATCTTCAAAGGGCACCCCTTAATTTATGAACTCATCAGCGAATACGCCAGAACAGACCGCTTTAAAGCATGTGTCAAGGTATTTATCGATCATGGGCTGGAGTTTAATGATCCGTCGCTTTTAGCCGTCCTCTCAGATGATGCCCAGATTTTAGCGAAACATTTGACTACAGACCCAGGTGCACTTAACCGGCCTGTTAATTTACGGTGTGCTTATACGCCTTTACATGATGTCAGCCTACTTCATGTCTGTGCGGAATTTAATCATCTGTCATGTGCAGAAGTTCTGGTGAGGAATGGAGCAGACGTGAATGCGAAAGCAGGAACTGATGAACATGGGTTTGGAGGACAAAGCCCTATTTTTCATACTGTAAATCAGAACTCTAACCATTCCGCTTCGTTATTGGACTATCTGCTATCGGAATCAGCAGATCTTAACTACACAGTAAAAGGGTTGATCTGGGGTAAAGGTTATCCTTGGGAAACACTTGTTCCTGCAGTAAACCCAATCAGCTATGCTATGATGGGGCTTTTGCCGCAAATGCATAGGGATGAGAGAACCATCGCAGTTGTTGTATCCAAGTTACTGAAGGCTGCTCATGGGATTGATTATGTGCCGGTAAACGTGCCATGTGCTTATCTGAAATAATAAAAAATTAAATTTTCCCGTTATTGGGATAATTAATACATTTGGGTTACCAGACTTTTCGAATAATAACCATTCTAAAACAAAAAAGTAACCAAACTTATGAGAAAGAATAAATTATACGCTCCKCTATTTCTATTTTTCCTGATTACCGCCTTTAACATTGCCAATGCACAAACGAAAATAGGGATAAGAACCGGTGTAAATTTCTCAAACGCAAATATGAAAGATGAACAGGGAAATAAGGGTGAAACTGAATCAATTCCAGGTTTCCACTTAGGACTTACAGTTGACGTTCCTATAGCCGGTGATTTTTACATTCAACCCGCTGCCTTATATTCCTCCAAAGGATTTAGACAAAAAGGAGAGGGCTTTGGCTATAGTGATGATTTTAAAGTTACGGTTTCTTATATAGAAGTACCGGTTAATTTACTTTATAACCCCAAGTTAGGAACGGGGAATTTAATACTTGGCGCAGGAGGTTATTTGGGAT
>NZ_JBFTNT010000049.1:0-23418 GCF_056397585.1 Pedobacter sp. 05L430
GTTCTGCAGTCAGGTTAAATTGCGCTCCGAGCTGGGGTAAAATACCCGCCCGAATAGAGAAGGTAAAAGCTGTGGTAATCACGGCAAAGCAACTCCCGTTGAATAAGGCACTCTTGTTAATGTTTTCGTTCATAATATAATGGTTATTTAGTTAGTTCTAACAGCATCCTTGTTAGCACGGCCATTGGACGCATCAAAAGTTATATCATTGGCTTATAAGCTATTCACCTGATATTACCACCTGAATAGCTGCATATTTTCTTTATTTATTTGGGTTGAATTAAAATATTAGTATTTGGTTAAACGAAATTAGTAAAATATTTAATCTAGGCAATCGATTGCTTAAAAATATTTAGCTGTAATTTCCTCAACCAGATATTACAATAGCTGATCGGTTCATTTTTATCTCCATGGCTCAGTTATAAGGCCATTCTGTACTTTCTTCCCTAATGGGTCGCTCCACTAGCCAACGGGAGAGGCGGAAGTAAGTACGGCAGAGCCAACACCGCCATTGGAGTAATACAAATAGAAGTGCGTCTTACCATCTGCTTCCAGTCTGGATATAATGGAAAGGCGCCCAGGAATTTGTACTCCATGGTGCCAGCTTTGCTGTATTTATGAAGTGTAAGTCTTGCCGGTATTCTTGTCTGTGAGTAAGTGTTTATATTGAACAAGGATATAGTCAAAAATTGCTTAATTTTTTTAACGCCTTTAACCTACATTTTTAGAAACGCCCATTGCTGGTTACGTCCTCCATAATAGTCCCATTGATTAGCACTGCCGCCGTTGTTCAGGGAATATCCTGAAATTTCCAGCGCCTTTCCACTATTTACATTGATCAATTTATAGTATCCGTTGTCAGTTGCCTGAATTGACCATTTTTGATTATTTCCGCCTGAATAATCCCACAAATCTGCCTGACCACCGTTGGCTATTGACCAGCTATCGATCTCCAAGCACTTTCCTGAAGCATGCATTGGTGTTAACCTGTAATAKCCACYWCCYGCATCTTCMACTTTGAATTGTTGATTTGCTCCGGCTAAATATTCCCATTGATCGGCCAATGTATGGTTAGCGGTGCCCCATCCGGCGAACTCTAGTGCTTTAAAACTATTTCTATTCATAATCTGATAGATACTTCCTACCTGAATGCCAGGTGAGGTACCGTTTTGTTCCCCTTGCACAAGAGCGGCTAAACCTTGTTGATCGCCCACAGTGTTTGTTTGCCTGTTCAGGATTGCCCCAGTGTCCCAATAAAATGGAAGAATACCGCGTGACAAAGCCTGGCGTGTAACCTGATTTAAAAAATATGCTCTGGAAACCTGATTGAGCGTTAGCGCATCACCTGTGAGTGACGACCGGGTATATGCTCCATATTCTCCTAAAACCACAGGAATGCCTTGGTCAACAAACTTTGTTTTCATCGATTGGAAATACGCGCTTAGGTCGGCCTCCTCTCCCCAGGTGGAATTTCGTGAAGGATCGGTGGTGGAATGATATCCCGATCCCCAATAATAAAACATATTACCCCATGATTGGTCTGACGACATCAGACAAAATTGGAAAGGAGTATAGTAATGAACTTCAACCATTAGGCGATTGGTTACCTGGTCTGTAGGAAGCGTGTTCATCAAACTGTTAGTTTTGTCAATATCTGTTGAGGGTCCCTGGACAACAAGCACTCTGTAACTGTTGCGCCCTCCGGTTGATCTAACCGCATTGATAAACGTTTGATGATAAGAAAGCAGGACGCTCATCTGCGTGGCATCCTCTACTGAAGGTTCGTTTGCGCTGGCAAAAATTAAGTGTTCATCAAAACCACGCATATGTGTCGCAATTTGCTCCCAAAAAGCTTTTTGCTTGGCATTAACCGCGGCTTGCTGAGCGGGCGTACAATTGTTCTCCAACCATCCACCATCCCAATGTATATTTAATATCACATACATGTCTTTGTTAATGCAGTACTGAATAACCTGTTTAACCCTGTCGAGCCATACTTGCTGAAGCTCTGCTGTATTGCTGTTGGCCATATATTGATCCCAGGCGCAAGGAATCCGAATGGCGTTGAAACCGCTTTTTTTTGCCAGATCGACATATGCCTGGGTAACCAGAGGATTACCCCAGGCGGTTTCACCACCTATTGCTTCGAGGGTGTTTCCTATGTTCAATCCCAATCGAATTTTTGCAGCGAGCTGCGCTGCTGTGCTGGCCACTCCAGATTGGTCCGGCGGAAGGGGCGAGGTATTGTAACTGGGGTAGCTGGTAATGGTTAAAGCATTCATTGCTTTTGCAAGAGCCTGTTTCTCAGCAGGACTTCCGAGTTCTTGCTTGTGGCACCTCGCAAACATAAGGATGACTACGATGCCGAAAAGATAATTTAGTGTTCTCATATAGGGATTATAATTGGTTTCTATTAAAAAATCGATTGGCAGAAGGGCAATTTAGTTGCCTGGTCTTCTAATTGTATGTTGTGCTGGATCTGCCAGCGGCGGTATTCGCTTGTGATTTGCTATAATTTCCTTAACCAAATATTGCGATAGCTGATCGGTTCACTTTTATCTCCATGGCTCTGTAATTTAATTGGTGAGGCGCCATGCTTTCTGTAGGCTGGCTGACCAATATAAGGTGTATCCCCTTTGAGTATGGTCGCATTCTGTACGAGAATGCCATTGTGTAAAACTGTTGCAACAGCCGGTGACTTTACAGACCCATCCTCGTTAAAACGGGGAGCCGTCCAGGCGACGTCATAGGTCTGCCACTCTCCTGGTTTTAAACAGGCATTTACCATCGGTGGMGATTGTTTGTAAAAACTACCAGCCTGCCCATTTACATAGGTTTTATTCTCATAATTATCTAGCACTTGCAACTCATACCCACCAGCACCCCAGGGAAGCGCAGCCAGAAAAATACCGCTGTTACCTCGGCCCTGGCCACTTCCAGTTATATTTTCCGGAATCCTGTATTCAATATGAAGCTGAAAATCCATAAATTTCTCTTTTGTCTGGATATCGCCCACGGACTTATCTACCGTCATGATCCCATCAGATAACTTCCATTTTTCTGCTGAAGCAGCATCAGCGGAATTCTCCCACTGATCCAGGTCCTTCCCGTCAAAAAGAACTATGGCATCAGAAGGCGCTGCTCCTGGCACCTTAGCCGGACTTACTTTTGCAGGCACAGGAGTCCATACCTCGGTATCTTCCGGTTTCCCTGGTTGCTGTGCCTGGACTATCATCACGTTGGCCGCAAGCATCGCAACAATTAATATTGATCTTTTCATATAGTTCGTTGATTTTCTTTAGTTATTGATGTATTACTTATTTAATGATTTGATCCAGGCCGCAATTTTGGTAACCTCATCTTTTGGAACATTGGACATAGGTGGCATCGGCGTGGAATAATCCGGCCAATGCTCCGGTTTAGGCGTATAAATCAGGCTTATTAGTTCCTCGACCGTATACTTTTTGGTGGAAATCTCCTTAAAAGAAGGGCCTACTTGTCGCTTCTCTGCATTGTGGCAGGCCAGGCAGGTATTTTTAGCTAGAAGCCCTTTCACTTGGTCATAGGTTGGAATTTTCGCCGCTAACGTTTTTTTACCTGACAAGGAACTTCCACTTTGTCCCCGAGGCAGTGTTTTAATAGAAGATGAATTCCTGGTGCTTACCTCTGCAAGGCTAAGTATCTTCCCTTCCGGGATATTATTTAAAGTATAATATGATGTAGGATGTACCAGGCTATAGTAGTTCTCTTGTGAGCGAATACCATCTAATGTAATGTTGTGAATATATCCTTTGCGCAGGTTGGCTACGATAATTCGGGCAGTGCGGCCATCAGCTGAAACGCGAACGCCCTTTACATTGCACTTTTGGCCATTTACCGGCGGACTTCCGTACACGCTGTGGTATTTATAAATAAAGCTCTCCACTGAATAAGAAGCAAGATCTAAGGCGTATTTTTTATCAACAGGTTGGGTAAACTCTATTTCAAACCCATCTGGCATGGCCTTTATACTGAGCATTTCAAAAGGGATTTTGTTGTTCCAAACCAGACGCTGGATCCCCTCTGTAGCCTCACCGGCCGAGCCCCACCCACGGTTGGTCTCGCCGGCGAACAACGATCCGTCTTTGCCCCAGGCCAAACGCACAATACCCGATTGAAACCCACTTCTAAAAGGCCATGCCGCCCCCTGATACTCACCGTTTACCTTTTCCATAAACACACGGCTAATCATACTCTGCCCCTGATCGCCTACCAAAAGCTGGCCAGCGAAAGGACCAAAGGAGCCCGGAGGAATTTTTACGATCTCAGAATTTGAAATACCAAGAATTCCGTGAGGCAACCAAACCGCAGGTAGTTGGAGTTCTGGAAAATTCTTCTTCATATCGAACTCGGTTACCGCTTTCTCGTTCACATCGTTTTCTGGCTTTACACTATTCCCGTTGCTGTCGTAAATCATCTTTGTTTGATTCTTGGCAAAAAACTGCTCTGTGGTAAGTTTGAGCGGAGATTGCGGCAGATTAGTCCACACCAGGCTGGATGGGTGTCCCATAAACGCACCTTTTTTTACTTGCATGATACTTCCTGAGCCAACCCAGTCGCCCTGATTATCAGTATAGAACAGTTGATCATCAATCATACTAATCCCGCAGGGCGAGCGCATACCCGCAGCCCATGGCTCAACCCTTCCATCTTCAAAAATACGGAGTGCCCAGCCCCTCCATGGAACCAGACTTTTTGGATTCCACCAGGTAGGCGGAAATCCAAGATTCAGGGTCACAAAAAAAGATCCGTCGGCAGCAAGCTTAGGGCCAAAACTGTACTCATGGTAATTTCCCGACAATGGCCAGGCATATATGGTTTCAAAATCATCAGCCACGCCATCGTTATCGGTATCTGTCATTTTGGTAAGTTCCCCTCGTTGAACACAATAAAATGATCCGTTTTTATAGGCAAGTCCGAGCACCTCGTGAAGACCCGAAGCAAATTTTTGAAATGTTGGTTTGAGTGAAGAAGGATTTTTCACGATAAAAACATCCCCCCTTCTGGTAGTGACACCCAAATCGCCGTTAGGTAACGTACAGAGTCCACCCACTTCAAGTATTGCTCCTTCGGGAGCAGATACTTTCATGATCTTAAAATAATCATCTTCCTTTGGAGATTCTGCCTGGGCAAAACATGTTATTGACATCAGTATAAATGTCATTGTCAATAAGCACGACATACCGTTTTTATAATTGGAATAAATATTCATCAGGTTACTGGTTAAAGAGAATGGAATAAATGATCTTACTTTTGAATGGAACCAGGAGTTCCTGAGCGCTTTGTATTGTTCTGATGATAGGCTTCAATGTGGCTTCATCCGCTACAGTAATGGAATAAGCTTTATCTGCAATAACATATTTACCATCTTTCTGTTCGATAGCATTTGCTCTGGCAAGACACAGGTATAAGTCATCGGCACTTCCCTCCGGCTCAATTTCACGTCGAATGCCCTGGCCGCCATCAATCACCTTGGTTGCATCCTTAATATTCAATCCATATGTCTGGTACTTAAACTTTGGCAAACCTGACGCATCAAGCGTATAACCCTTCGGTTTGAAGCCTGACCCAGTGGTGTCTTTTTTAAATTCACTTTGTTGTGTTGCTAAACGCTGAATCTGTGGTGTCGCGTCTCCAGTCTGGATCGCTTTTCCAATTGGCCGCGAAGAACCATCGCCCCTGTCGTGCCACATTGGTGTTGCATCCAGAAATTCACCTTTCCATAATAGCACCAATTGACCATTGTCGGCATCATAAGTGTAATGAACCTTCAGCGGACTACCTATACTGATGGCATGGGTAACGCGTTTACCTCCATCAAGATCGATAAAACTCCGGAGCAGGATATTGCGTTCTGCCTTAATGATTATAGGGTCGACGTGAGTCTCCTGTGCAACAGCCTCCGTCCCCATTAGGAAACAAAAGGCCGATACACAGGCAACGAAAAAATAAGAATATAAATTCATGTATAATGTTTGGTTAAGTAAGCGTATTTGTTAAGTGCCATTTTATTTAACAGCTATCTTCAGCTTTTGAGAAATATTACCTGAGGAATTTCCCAGTTGCAGTATAAAGTCTCCTGCCTCAATGTTCCAATCCTTTTTTCCTTCATCATAGAAAGCAAAATCTGCAACTTTCACGTCCAATTCAACGGTTTTCGTTTCTCCGGCTTGCAGGAGCACTTTCTTAAAGGCTTTCAGTTCTTTAACTGGTCGCGGCAACGTACATACCGGATCATTTACATACAATTGAGCAACTTCGGCACCATAGCGTGAACCTGTGTTCTTGACGGTGAATTTTACCCTGATTACGTCGTCTTTGCTATAAGTTAATTTATCAGCAGAAAGAGGTCCTAAGTCAAAGCTGGTATAAGAAAGCCCGAACCCAAAGGAAAATTGAGGTGTTATTTTTTTAGTGTCAAACCACCGATACCCTACCAGAATGTCTTCTTTATAATATTGGTTAACGCTGTCGCCAGGATAAGAGATTTTACCATAAAAATGTGCAGCATTATCCTCCAGCTTTTTTGGAAAAGAGAAAGGCAACTTACCCGAAGGATTTACCTCACCCGAGATTACATCGGCCAATGCATTTCCGGCTTCAGAGCCGAGATACCATCCCTGCATAACGGCGGGTACTTTATTTATCCATGGCATAGACACTGCGTTTCCGCTAAGCAGTACAACAGCCGTGTTTTTGTTAGCTTTGAGCAAAGTATCAATCAGCTTATCCTGACCAAAAGGAAGGCTTAACGACTGGCGATCTCCACCTTCACAATCCTGAAAGTGATTTTTGTTCAGCCCCCCAATAAAAAATACGATATCGGCTTGCTTTGCAACCTCGGAAGCAGCAGCAATCAGCGAATCTGCATTTAACTTTGAAGGCTCTTCACGTCCGTAAAGTGCCGGTCCAGATGCATAACCAAGACTGTAAACAATATGATCTTTTCCGTATTTGGCAATCAATCCCTCTAATGGTGATTGCTCATAGGCTACCTTGAGTGATGATGACCCGCCACCGACTACCAGACTGCGATTAGCATTTTCTCCGATCACGGCAATCTTTTTGTATTTACCTACAGGAACAGGAAAAAATTGCTGCTCATTCTTCAAGAGCACGATTCCTTCCTGAGCAATCTTGCGCGCAGCTTCGCTGTGCTGGGGAGAAACGAAACGGMCAAAAGGCCTGTTGGCGCTCATGGTGGTCCGGAAAATTAAACGCAGTATGCGACGGGCCTTGTCATTGAGCAAAGCGATATCATACTTTCCCTCTTTAATTCCTTTAAGGAAGGGATTAGCCAGATAGTAATCTGAATAGGGGAACTTGCCCTTGGTTGTTAACCCATCGGTATAAGTACCCATTTCCAGATCCAGCCCGTTCTTAACAGCCTGGTCAGTATCATGAACACCGCCCCAGTCACTAATCACGACACCATCAAATTTCCAATCACTCTTTAGTATCTTATTCAAAAGTAAATCATTATGGCAGCAATGCTGGCCTCTGAATTGATTGTATGCTCCCATGATCGACCATACTTTTGCTTCCCGCACTGCTGCTTTGAAAGCAGGCAGATAAATTTCGTTTAGCGCACGGTCGCTTAGATCAACATTGATATGACCACGCCACTCTTCCTGATTGTTCAATGCAAAATGTTTTACGCATGCTGCCACGCCAATGGATTGAACTCCCTGTATATAAGGCACCACCATGCGGGAACTGAGGTAGGGATCTTCACCCAGATATTCAAAATTCCGACCGTTTAGTGGTGTACGGTAAATGTTTACACCCGGCCCTAATAATACGGTTTTATTGCGGTACCGCGCCTCTTCTCCGATCGATTTACCATAAAGCAAGGATAATTCGGGATTGAACGTAGCCGACAGGCAGGTGAGTGCCGGAAAAGCGGTACAAGAATCGTTTGTCCAATTTGCCCCACCCCATTCATCCCACAAAACTTCCTCACGGATTCCGTGCGGGCCGTCATCGGTCCAAACTTCAGGGATTCCCAAACGAGGCACACCTTTTGAACTGAATTTAGACTGGGCATAGCAAAGGGACACTTTTTCTTCAGTAGTCATCAGCGAAAGTGCATTTTCAACCCGCTCTTCTATGGGTTTGCTTAGA
Source organism: Pedobacter sp. 05L430 (assembly GCF_056397585.1). NCBI lineage: Bacteria > Pseudomonadati > Bacteroidota > Sphingobacteriia > Sphingobacteriales > Sphingobacteriaceae > Pedobacter > Pedobacter sp. 05L430. The sequence continues at coordinate 8,164 of NZ_JBFTNT010000049.1, forward strand.
TCAAGGTAAATTGGCTGTTTCTGTTGCGCATTTACCAATAACGAGGCACCTATTGCTACTACAGCTAAAAATATTGATTTCATTAATTTTATATTCGGTTGTATGTAATTTGAGTTTAAAAGTTGGCGCATGGATCGCCTGATCTTTGTGGCTCGAAACTACAATACCGGATGTAGACCACAGAGTAGTAATGTTAAATAAGTAAGAAGAAATGTTAACCTAATTCGGATGTTTTATTCCTTTTTTCTACTATATACTCAGAAGGAAGCACATTGTATTTTGCTTTAAAGGATTTCGCAAAATAATTAGGGGTGCTAAAACCTACCATATAGCATATTTCGGCAATGGTTTTATTGCTTTTTTCCAATAGTACTGCTGCTTTCTCCAACTTAACTGATCTGATAAAGTCTACTGGAGTTTTACCCGTTACCTTTAGACATTTTTTGTACAGTGATACCCTGCTCATGGCAATATGCCTACTCAGGTCTTCTACAGACAACTGGGGGTTGTGAAGATTCTCTTCAATGTAAAGCAACGCAGCGTTCAAAAATTTAGCATCGTCCGATTCAATTTCCATTTCCGGAGATGCAATGTTAATTTGCCTGGTATAAGTTCTTTTAAATGTCTGATGAAGGGTGAGCAGGTTTTTGATCTTGGAATGTAAAATCTCAAAATTAAAAGGCTTTGTCATATAATCGTTCGCCCCTGTTTCCAATCCCTTAATTTGTTCTTCTTCGGTCGTCAATGCCGTTAGCAAGATGATGGGAATATGCTTTGTCCTTACATCTGATTTTATTTTTTCGCACAATTCATTACCATTCATTTCCGGCATACTGATATCGGAAACGATTAGATCTGGATGCAGTGCGAGGGCTTTTTGCCAGCCTTCTTTGCCATTTGAAGCCTCTTCTATTTTATAAAAAACGCGTAAATTATCTTTGAGATAAAACCTGAAGTCCTCGTTGTCTTCAACCAACAATATAACGGGTGCATTTTTCGTGCGCAGACGCTCACCAGTGGACTCTTTTACTTCATTTTTTTTATCCGATTTCCCCTCCCCCGGCCAATCAGCACATTCCGCATCTTTTTCCTCCAGCACAGCAAGTGATGCGAGTGCAACACGAAGGTGTGCGGTAAAGCAACTACCCAAGCCTGGCTCGCTTTCTACCGTGATTTCACCGCCGTGCATCTTCACAAATTCTTTTGTGATGGAAAGGCCAATTCCGGAACCCTGGTTAAGAATAGCAGCGGAAGTTTCATTTTGAAAAAACCGCTCAAAAATAATTTCCTGTTTATCTTTTGGAATGCCAATTCCTGAGTCTATCACTTTTAACTCCAATAAAACCTTTCCATCCGCTGTCGGGTTCGGCAGTGTTTGTAATTCCACACTCACATTTCCTCCCGAAGGCGTAAATTTAAAAGCATTCGAAAGTAAGTTGAACAGTATCCGCTCGACCTTATCGTGATCATAAGAGACATATAAATTGTCAATAGCACTTTTGAAAGTTAATTTGATTTGCTTCCGTTCTGCCAGGTCATAAAAAGACTCTGTTGCCTCCTTGATAAAGGAGACAATTTCGCCATCACTCCTGTTCAGCTGCAATTCCTGTTCTTCCATTTTACGGAAGTCGAGCAACTGGTTTACCAGGTTTAACAAACGCCTTGCATTTCTTTTTATCATAGATAGCTGACCATGACGCTCCTTCTCTCTGGCTTCAATTAAAAGTTTATCTACAGGGGCCAGAATTAAGGAAATAGGCGTCCTGAACTCATGGCTCAGATTTGTTAAAAATTTAATTTTTAACAAATCCAGTTCCCGCAGCCTTTCTGCTTCCTTACGGTCCTGTTCACGCAATTGCCTGGCCTGAATTCTTTCTTGTACTAAAGCAAATTCCCGTCGTAGCTTATTGATCCCCCGGTTTCGGATAAATAACAATAAAAAGCCGATGGCGAAAGCGTACAATAAATATGCCCATGTGGTGCGCCAGAAAGGGGGCAAAATTGTAATTTTCAGTTGCGACTCCGCTATAGGTATAGTATCACTTTCATTAAAAGCCTTTACGTGAAAGGTATACTCTCCTGGGTCAAGGTTTGTAAAAGTGGCCTTGCGTATTTCTGAAGGAACGGTAAGCCAGCGATCATCAAATCCTTCCAAATTATATTTATAGGTAATCTTGTGCGGAGCAAAATAGTTGAGCAACGCAAATTGAAGGGAAAAAATATTTTCTTTATAGGTAAGGGTTAAATTCTTAAGAGCTGTGATGGATTCGGGCAGAATGATTCGCCCATTTAGATTCTCGCCAACATGCACTTTATGATAAAACACCTCTAATTCGGTCATGGCCAGGGCAGAAGGCGACTGGATGTTTTGGATTTGGCTTGCTCTGAAAATATTAAAGCCATTTGGTCCTCCAAAAATCAATTCGCCGGCTTTTGTTTTGTATGCGGCATTAAAATTAAACTGGGTATTTTGCAGCCCATCCGATTTATTGTATTTGCTGTATTGGAATTTATAGCTTTTACCTTGTGCAATTACAGAAATCTTGTAAAGTCCTTTTCTGGAGCTATACCAGATATGATGATCTGGATCTTCAAGAAGAGCAAAGACAGTATTCTCTGGCAAACCAGTATCCTCACTTAGGTTATTGAAACTCCCCGTTGTGGGATTATATATGCTTATACCTTCCCTTGTACCTATCCAAATCCACCCCCTTCCATCTTCTACTATACAATTAATATCATTTTGTACCAGGCTATTCGTATTCTTAGGATCATTTACCAATTGTTTGACTTTAAAAGTTTTACCATCCAGGATATTAACCCCCGCTGTCGTACCAATCCAAATATTTTTATTTTTATCTTCATATAAATAGGAAATGCCATATGCATTCAAGGTATTTTTCACTGATGGATTAAAATGTTTAAATTTCCCGGTGCTTCGGTCAAACAGATCTAATCCACCATTTAAGGTGCCCACCCAAAGCCTGTTGGAAGAATCTTCTAATAAGGCAAAAATTCGGTTATCTGAAAGGCTGGAAGGTTCTGAGGTACGTTTGAAATGTGTAAACTTCTGTCCGTCAAATGAATTAAGCCCACCTAAAAAAGTTCCAATCCACAAAACACCCGAAGGATCGACACATAGGCTTACCACAATATCACTGCTTAAAGAGTTGTCATTTTCGGGATTATTACGGTAGGTTTTAATCTCACCCGTACTCCTGTTCAAATGTATTAAACCCGAGCCATTTGTTCCAATCCATAAATTGCCCTTATTATCTGCTACGAAGGCATTCACATCCTTCTGTAGGGAGTTATTTCCGGTTAAATACTGATTTCTGGGAAATTTATAGATGCTTTTATGATAGTAATAAATTCCTTTCTTAGAAGTACCCATCCAGATAATACCGCTACTGTCTTTATACAAAGAACCTATGCTGTTGTCACTTAAAGCCCTCTGGTCATCTTCTCTACTTARAATATAAGTGAATGTATTGGTCCGCTTGTCTAATATATTAACTCCTCCATGATCAGTGCCTATCCAGATTTTACCATCCTCTCCTTCCAGAACAGAGCCGACATTTTTAGAGCTTAGCCCCGAATGGTCTTGTTTTTTCCCAAAATAGTGGAATTTGTCGCTCGCCACATTGAGGTAATATAACCCAAAAAGATCACCCGGACTATAAATAAAAACATTGCCTTCAGCATCAAGGCTGAGTTTGAGATTGAAATAATTTTCCTGTGTTCCTAGACGGTTTTTAACATCAAAATATCTGCTTGTTACCTTTTGTTGTTTTAAGTTAAACTTCTCCAGTACACCATTGGCGTGAATTACCCATAAATTACCTTTTAAATCCTCGATAAAATCACTTATTATACCAGAAGACAGGGAATTTAATACGTCACTTTTAGGGGTATAACTCGTAGTGGTTTCGCTTTTAGAATCATAACAAAAAATACCTTGATTTTCTATATAAAAATAGAAACTACCCCTATTGTTGGTTTTTATCTCTCTAAGGTATCCACCAGGAATTTTATATTTTTGAAAGTGTTTATTCTGAAACCGCTCAAACTTTTCGGTTAAGGGATAGTATATACTGAAGCCACGATTAGATTTAATCCACAATTCTTTCTCGGGTCCCCCAAATATATTGACAATATAACCATCGGGTAAGCTGGTGCTATCCTTTGAATTATGTTGAAATATCTTGAATTCATGTCCGTCATAACGACTGAGCCCGGCGGTGGTACCAAACCACATAAATCCTTTTTGATCTTTGTATATCGCATTTACCTGATTGTCTGATAAACCATTTGAAATATCTAAATGAGAAAACTGGTATACATTTTCCTGCGCAAAAAGAGAATTATACAGCAGGAATGCGCTGATCAGGGCTAAAAACCGAAACATATATTTTTCTATTAAATGCTTTAGTCATTCTCCGGATGCCAGGAACAATTAAAGCTAAAAACCCAAACAGGTTATAATTGGTTGCGTAATATTGGTATAGCTAAGCTACACTTAAATCTGGTTTTTTTTTAATAACCTTCCTCCTTAATCATCAGTTGATGGGCTGGTAGTTTTTAGGGACTGTTACTAAAGTTTAAACGCCAGCTATAGCAAAAGGCTATAACCGACATTTCAAAGCGTGCATATTGCAAATTCGATAAAAATCCTATTCCCGGTCTTTTCCATTTAAATCCATTCTCCACCTAAAATACTGATCCAGTACAACAAGTGACTTTTCGTCGGGAACTGGTCCCACATGGGGTGTCTCGGCGAAATACATCACTGCCGGCTTATCGCCGGTAAACGCAGGCCATAGCGGAAGCTCCTTACCGTTAGGGTTTCCGTATTTCACAAAGTTGATCCAGTAACTCCCCATCGCGGTTGAAATTTCCAGATCTGATTTAGAAGTTTTCGGGTTCAAAGGATCTATATGTTGAAAAACATACGAAACATCCTGTGCATGAGGAGAGCCGTGCCCATATTCAGGAGTACCTTCGGGATAGTTTGGATGCTGATCAAAAAAATAATAAAACACTTTCGATGTCCCCGTTTTTGACTGGAGTCTGGCCCATGTCCAGTTGTGCCATCCAAAAGCAGCATCCCTTGACAGATTTCTTGCAGACCGGGTAACGAACTTCTCGCCTACCGGGTAGGCTTTAATCAAATTGTCAGCAAATTCCCCGTAACGTGCTTTTACCCCATCAATATATTCCTTAGGGTTCGCTCCAGGCGAAAAGCTTAGCCCTTCATCAGAATTGTAACCAATAAGTACCGGCACATCATTGTACTTGTTTGCTTCGTATAGTTTATATTGAACATCAGGGATCACATGTCCATCTATAATAGGCCATGAACTGCCAACACCCCAACCCATAGGGAGTTTGTCGGCTTCCATCTTTCTAAGTTCTTCTATGGAAGCAGCACCTGCTTTGGCTGCGTAAGCTTGCCCATCAGTTTCGGCTTGCCTCAATGCTTTCATGTTTTCGCCCGGGTATGTTTTGATACCGGCAGGGCCAAAAGACCCGCCACTTTGAGAGATGGCACTCCGAAAAAGACCTTTAGCCAGCGGCGAAGCGCACAACATGCTAACAGAGATTCCTCCTGCCGACTCCCCAAAAATGGTTACTTTTTTGGGGTCGCCACCAAACGCAGCTATATTCTTCTGCACCCATTTTAGCCCCGCAATCTGGTCTAGCAAACCATAGTTTCCCGACACATGCTCAGTCCCCTCTCCGCTTAATTCCGGATGCGCCAAAAAACCGAGTGGACCTACCCGATAGGCAATACTGACAAAAACAACTCCCTTTTGTGCCAGTTTCTGTCCATCATACCAAGGTTCGGCGGTTGATCCGGAACTGAATCCACCCCCGTAAATCCAAACCAGGACAGGCAAATCGACCTGGTTGGATTTTGCAGGGGTCCATACATTCAAGTACAAACAATCTTCACTTTTACCGGCCGCAGGATTTCCCTCTTGCATAGGTGAGGCTGCAAAATGAGCAGCCTGCTTTACCCCATCCCACTTTTCAACCGGCTGGGGAGCTTTCCACCTCAAGGAACCGACAGGAGGGGCCGCAAAGGGAATTCCACGGAATACAGTTAAGTCATTTTCCACGGCCCCCTGAATCCTTCCTCCCTCGACCTTAAGATGAACGGGTAGCTGAGCATGGCCTGCAAAAACCGTGAATACAGTTACTACAATTAAAAGGGTAATATTTTTCAGTATTCTCATAAATTGCCTAGTAATTTAATCTATTGGGGTAAATTTAAAATTCTTAAATGTTACATTCCCCTCGCCTATGGAACACAAGCCAATTCTTAAGCTTAAAAACCCACTCAGCACGTTATGATGTATGGCAGAAACCTCAAGCGAAGTTTCAATTTTATTCCATTTAATACCGTCTGTACTAAAATACATATTTACCGTATTATTAATGTTTTTAAGACGAAGGAATACATGATTTTTTATAACGCTCTTTTCAGTTTGAAACTGCCAGCCACGTAAATTGACAAATATGTTCTTATCGTCGGCCAGAATCCCTGAATAGGCATTGTTGTTGTAAAAAAGAACTAAACCACCTGTTGCTTTTCCTTCTATTAATAATTCCACGTCTGCCGTATACGAATGGCCTGATGGAATGCACAATAAGGGCGAGCTACCGGCTACATTATTTCCTTTTCCCTTAATGGATAAACCATTGTCAGATAAGTTAAACCTGCTGGTATCCAATCCTTCGAAGAATTCCCATTGAGGCTGTAATTTATTGCCTTTAAAATTATCGTTCAATGTAAAGTCGGTTTTAAAGGGAGCTAAATTTGGTCTCCTGATAGGTTTACTATCTACTATATCATCCGGCACTTTATACCAGCCATCTTTTGTCCATTCTACCGGCAACAATAAAGTCTGACGACCTTTATTGTAAAAACCATCTTCGTAAGCATGAAAAATCATCCACCAGTTTCCTTTTGCATCGTCGAAGATGGTACCATGCCCTTTCGATTTCCATTTTTCATCTTGTTTAGTTGTTCTGACAATCGGATTATAAGGGGAATTTTCCCACGGGCCCGATAACGATTTTGATCGTGCAGAAATGACCATATGGCCAGTAGCAGGACCTGCCGTTCCTCCTTCAGCTACAGTAAGATAGTAGTATTCTCCTCTTTTTATCAACTTGGGGCCTTCCAGGCAAAAGCACTCAATAGTCCAGTCTTTAGGTATAGGCCAACCGTTGTAAGAACTCTTTTGATTCCCTGTAATAGAAAGACCGTCATCTGACAAGGGTACAAATCCCCCGTTACTGAAAAACAAGTACCTTTTGCCATGTTCATCTGTTATATGACCAGGGTCAATGTTGCCAATTTTCAGGTCAATCGGATCACTCCATTTCCCATCGATCGAGTCCGCTGTTACCACATAGTTAGTCCCGTTTGCCGGAAAATAGATATAGAACTTATTTTTATACTTCACCAAATCGGGAGCATACACCGAGCCTACGTATTTATGCAGGGCGTGGGTCAATGGTTTCCAGTTAATCAGGTCTTTTGAATGCCAGATCAATAAACCTGGATAGTACTCAAACGAGGAATGGACCATATAAAAATTATCGCCATCACGTAATATACTCGGATCAGGATAATCTCCTGCAAAAATAGGATTCAAATAAAAGCCCGGACCTTTCGAATTCGGACTTACTTGATATTGAGCTCTTGCAAAAAAACTCAACTGGATCAAAAAAAATGTTACTATAATTTTATTCATATGATTTGATAGGTTGTAGAAAGTACGCTTAACCTGTGAGTTATAGGCCTTATAATTTATTTATTTCTAGGTAATACCTCGGCAGAGCTGTCCTGAAATTGCGACATGTGCGCTTCTCATTCGCTTTGACGTGGCTTTAGCGCTAATTCTGTCATTGCCTTGCGTTATTTCAGTCCATACAGCCCCTTTGGCATGGGCTTTTTTATAAGCTTCGATTAGAATAGGGTCGTTAAGTAACTCCATAATTTTGCAGTAACGTTTAAATGAAATTTGCATTTTTTATACAATTGTTATTCTATTGATTAAAAAATAGTATTTGTTCGTTGCTTTCTGATTCTTGTTATCAGAACTATTTAAATATTAAACCTTATATGAAATGGAGCCAGCAGCATTTTTACGCTGGCTCCATAAAAAAAATTCAATTATTTTTTTTAACCATTTTAAATGATTTTGAGTAATTTATACAATCTTGATTTCAATGAAGATTCCATTGACAATTGGCTTGAAGACAATGATTTTATTGTCTCTACTTTTCTTCCAAGTATATCAAAAATGGAAACACGAAATGGTTGATCTGAATTTACAGCTCCCCCCTTTAAATTCGTTAACAAATAGGATTTGGATAAATCATAATTGAATTGTCACATGATTGGTTCGATTCAGTCGCCAGGCTTACAGCTTCTTTCCAGTAATTATAAAATTATCAAACATTATAGCATTAGAACTCACCGTATTAGGGTTTATTCTAAGGCTTATTGTTTTATAATTTCCTGAAGGCAAAGCAAGCAATTTTGCTTCTTTAGACCACCCTCCACCACTAGCAACTGTAGGTAGAGTTACCCAAGAAGCACCGCCATCAACACTTGCTTCAATTTTTGGTGCTACAGCATCTCCTGCATCTTCAACAACAAATTCATAAGACAGGTTTAAATTTGTAAAACCAACCACATTGATATTAGGTATGGTAACAGCAGCACCTTTAGATTCTATTTTCAAATTATATTGCTCACCCCACCCCTGACGCAAATTTACATTGGCATCGCCAGCAGTTTTTAGATCTATCCCACCACTCCATGTTCCTGCCTTTGTAGATGGTTTAAATGTATGCATTTGACCATCACCAAGGATGGCAACATTTGATTCGAAATTTTCGGCATACAGAGTTTCCTGTGCATTGGCTAACATCCCTGTTAGTAGAGCAAAAAATAATAGTGTGATTTTTTTCATGTTAATTTGTTTTTTAAGTTTATAAAAATATTGATTTGAATTAAGTAGTTAATTTGAGGATTACCGCAGCCCGTTTCACCACCTTCAGCCTCCATTGTATTACCGATATTCCACCCTAAATGCATTTTCGCAGTACAGCAGCACTGCTGTGATTATTACTACTTGTAATTGATATGGAAGTAATCAAAGTCTGCATAACCTCCAATGTTTTTAGTCGCATAATTAAACAAAGCAAAACGATAGCCCATGAAATGTGGGATGCTATATTTCATCTTCAAAGGTCGCCCTATTGGTTTCCAAACTTTTCCATCAAGACTGTAAAAGAAACTAGCTTCATCTTTCCCATTAAGAGCGTAAAGGTTATTAGCYTCATCGTTCATGCCGGTAAAATCGCAATCGATCCTGAAGTAAATTTGGTCTTGATCCAATGGAATTCGCTTTACTTCGACAGGCTTATCATTATCAGTAGTGATCATTATTATCGACTTTTGACCAGCGTCAATTTTAACGCCCACTGATCCATACTCTTTTTGGAAAGCTGAGAATCCGGCAAAATCGCCGTCTTTCATTTTGGAAACATCAAGGGCAACAGAAGCCGAGCTGGTTGGACCAATAGTGCGTTGTGTAAGTGTGTTTCTGGCCTGAAGAAAACCAGTGTCGATTCTTCCTGTTTTGAGGCGCAGGAATCCTTTTCTTTCAGTTACAGACCACAGCGCATTATCCGGATTATGATTCCATTGCCATACTAAAGGAAGTGCTGCTTCTCCTTTCTTTCGGTTGAATTCATCAGAAGCGACCAAATTCGGAATCAAACCTTTACCGGCCGGCAGGTCTAGATGTTCCGGGACTTTACCATTTTCTGCTAATACAGGCCAGCCTTCTTCCCACTTGACAGGAACGAGATAAGGAACGCGGCCAACAGCAGCAAAATCGCGGAAAAGATAAGAGAACCAACGTCCATCGGGAGTGTCGACAAGTCCGCCTTGAGCAATTCCTCTATCCTGTAAACCAACTTTCCCTTCCCAAGGTCCGTTGATATTATCTGCCCTATGGATAATTACAGTTCGCATTCCACCGCGCGGCGCGCAAATATTAAATAAATAATATTTGCCTTTTACTTTAAATAATTGAGATCCTTCTGCGCTAAGGCCTACTTCTTTTCCTGTTGGTGCGCTGGCGCTCTCGATGAGAACCCTCTCCGTAACGCCTGGTTTAACTCCTTTTAGATCCTCATTTAATTCAACAATTTTTAGTCTTTCCGCGTCATAAATTAAATATACCTTGCCATCATCATCAAAAAACAAGGAATTGTCATGATACGCTGGCTTAAAAGAAATTCGTTCCCAATTTCCTTTTTCTATATCTTTTGTTTTAAAAATATAGGTTTCACCGGTGGTGTATGCAAAAGTGGTTACATAATATATCCCCTTGTGATAGCGCAAACTACTTGCCCAGGAACCCTTGCTGTATGCGTTTTGACCGTCTGTCAAATTTAGCGCCGGCAGATCTGCCAAAGTATCATAGGCATAGTTGATAATTTTCCAATTGACAAGATCTGTCGATTTCATAATGGGCACGCCCGGGTTCATATGCATCGTTGTGCTACTCATGTAATAGCTATCGCCTACACGTACCATTGATATGTCGGGTACATCTGCATAAATAATCGGATTAGTGGCTTTTTGTGCGTATAAACACGGTACTTTAAGTGTGATAATTAAGGCCGTCATCCATAACCTATAAATCGTATTTTTCATATTCACATTTATTTTTTTCATTCTTATCTGATTATAATTAGCATCAATAAACCAGCAACCGGAATTAATAAATGAATTTCCATTCATCAAACAAAAAACCCTCTCCATTAAATACAAAATAGATATTCCCTACTCCTTTATCTATTTTCAGTTCTATTTTCTTTGAGCGCGTAGTCCATTCCTTTACATCACATATAAGGGAAACAAGAGGCTTACCTTTAAGATTATTTACATAAACATCAATTTTACCTTTTCCTTTCACCCTGGCTTCGAATTTGGCAGGAATCTGTTTGCTAAAATCGGCTCCACGAACCATGAGACATTGTTTATCTGCTTTTCCTTTGGCAACCATATTGCCCGGATTACCATCCGCTTCGAACTGAACCTGCCCCGAAGTACCTGCAGTGGTCTCTGCTTGCTGAAGAACGAATGGATTTAAGGGGTTAAGTTGTGACGGACCTTTAAAAGTTGCGTTGACCATGGGGATATTCACATTCTTTTCATCCACCTGTATTGGTTCGAAACCCACATTACGAAAACCACCCTTAGTGCCAAAATAATCCTGTAAATACATGGCATGGTAAGTAATATAATATTTCTCTTTAAACCTGAACAAGTGGGTGTGATTGTTTGTAAAAGGCCCCACGTTAACCTCGCCGGTATTCTTAAAGTAATTATCGCGATACTTCCAACTATCCTGATTTAAGGGTGTTTTACTCGTCATATAAGATATGTTGCATGCGGTTGGTTTATTAATATTGCTATAAGGCCATTCAGTACGTTCATCCCAACTCGTACAATAGCTATAAACCCAGGTTCCATTGATAAAGTTAAGGTCGCTGGCCTCATTAAAATAAGGAGCGGGTATCTTAGCAACATCACTAGCCAAACTGATCATATCTGCCCCTAATTTGACAATTCTGGCATTATCCGGCATATATTTCGTTTTAGGCGTTCCGGCTCCAAAAGTCAGCCAGCCTGTACCTTGGTCGTCAATAAKAACTCCGGGATCGAATGGAGCATCTACATCCACACCGGGAACAGAACGGTCAACTATGTTCTTTCCTAACGGGTCGCTCCATGGGCCAACAGGAGAGGTGGAAGTAAGCACAGCTGAGCCACCACCGCCATTGGAGTAATACAAATAAAAGTGTGTTTTACCATCTGCTTCCAATCTGGATGTAATGGAAGGTGCCCAGGAATTTGTACTCCATGGTGCCAGCTTTGCTGTATTTATGAGGCCATGATAAGTCCAGTTGACCATGTCATCGGAAGACATCATGACCAGCGAACGGATATGCTCGTAACTATTTTTCCCATCCTTTCCTACCTTCTCATACTGTTGATGATCATTCGTAGCATACACATAAATTCTTCCATTGTATTCTACAGCTGTTGGGTCGGCCGTAAACATAAAATCTAATAAAGGATTGGCATTATTGGAGGTAAGTTTCGGCGAAACATTTGCGAATTTTTCTTCCAGTTTTTCACTAATCAATTTCGGCTTATCAGCATTCGTCTGAGCTACTGCATCTTCTTTACTTCCCAGAAAAGAGATGGCAAGGACCGCAGTGAACAACATTTTTTTTCTAAACATTTTTTTTTATTTTACCCAAAAAATGGATACTCGTTAAGGATTAATTTGAATTGACATACTATAATTGACACTATACTATTACTTAGACCCTGCAATAAGGGCATCATACATACCCTGGTCCTTTATCGCATTATTAGCTCTGTCTAACATAAAACCTGTCTCCCACCAGAATGGCAGAAGACCATTTGCTTTAGCCTGTTTGGTCATATAGGTTGCCCAGTACTCCACAGACTTGTTATGCATCTCCAGATCCTTAGGAACAAAATTGCCGTTGCTGGCAGTCCGCCTCCAGGATGCATATTCGCCCAGCACTACAGGGATACCTTTATCAACAAACTTCTGTTTCATCTTTTTGAATTCAGAATCAACCACTTCCTCTTCTCCAAAGGTGGCGTTACGTTCTGGTTCAATAGTAGAATGATTCCCTTTCCCCCAATAGTAAGCCATTTTGCCCCAACTTACATCTCCATCCGTTAGTATCGTAAATGTAGCAGGCGTGTAGTTATGCACCTCGACCATCAACTTGTTAGGAATCTTATCTGTTGGTAGCGTATTCATCAGATCATAAGTTTTATTAGGATCTGTGTGAGGCCCCTGCACAATCAGCACCCTGTAACTATTTCTGCCTCCGGTAGCACGCACTGCATTAATAAATGTCTGGTKGTAACTATTGAGTATGTCCATCTGCTCGGCATTATCCGCCGCAGGTTCATTCGCGCTGGCAAACATAAGGTGCTCATCAAAATCGCGCATAGTGGTAGCAATCTGTTCCCAAAGCGCCTTTTGCTTAGCGTCAACCGAATCTTTCTTTAGCTTATTAATATTATTTTCCAGCCAGCCATTATCCCAGTGAATATTCAGCATCACATAAATATCATTATCCACACACCATCCAACTACTTCTTTCACCCGGTTAAGCCAGGCAGGGTCAATTTTCGCTTTATCCGGATCGCTTAAATGAGTCCAATTCCAGTTACAAGGAATCCGTACAGCATTGAAACCTATTTGTTTTACAAATTTCACATACGATTCGGTAATTTTATTACCCGACACCCAGTCACCTTCGCCTGGGGACTCCATGGTATTGCCAAAATTTATTCCTACATGCATTTTTGCTGCCAGTTCCACGGCCGTACTGCTCATTCCAGTCATGTTTGGCGCTATGGATGATGTGTTATAATTTGGGTATATGAAGGGGATCTGAGAAACGACCACCCTTCTTGCCTGGCCGTTGGAAGAACTTATTAATAAAACAGCAGAGCGGGATACCGCTGTAGTATTTAGCGATAATGTTGTTAAATGAATAACAGTGCTGCCGCTGTTGCCTGATGTTGTACTTAATTGCAACCACGAATAAGCAGGATTGCTGATGCTCCAATCGGTATTACCTGAAACGGATATGTCCTCTGTTCCCCCTTCAGCCGTAAAAGTTATGGTGGATGCACTAACTGTTAATTGCGGATCCGGATTATTCGCTTTTTTACATGATAATAAAGATACAATTGTAATAAGAAATATAAATATTTTAAAAGGATACTTAATCTTCATTTTTTTCTTAATTATCTAATTAGTAAGAAATCCCCACGGCGTTATGTTGCCGTGGGGATTTAGTTTATTTAATTTTTACAACTCTCAAATTATCAACAGCGCCATAAAAGCTGCCTGCCGAAAGACCATAGTTATGTATATACATGATGCACGATGTATTTCCGGATTCACCAGTTAAATCCGCAATTTTGGTTAGTGAATCCCCCATACCTTGGCCAAGCTCAGGATGTGATGCACGGAACGATGTTAAAGGAATAGTTACTGTTACCCACCCTTTTGTACTGTACGGTACCGTGGTCGTAGCGTTTATTCGCCATGGCTCCCATCGGGCCACATAGCCGTCTACTCCACTTACAATATTAACCGTAGTACCTTTCCAGGTTTTCGGGATATTTACTTCAAATTTAAATGCCCAATGGCTAACCGTGTCGGCAATATTGGCTTTTGGCACCCATTGTATTGCATTCATGGGTATGTTAGTAGTCCAGGGCCATCCGTCCTCGCTGTTCACATCGACATCCAACACAAAATAGGTGCTTCGATTGCCATGGAAATTAGAATTATCTTTAGTTTCTTTACCAGCACCCCAGCCTTGCCAATTAAAATTACTATCCCAATTTGAGATGGAGCCTGTTACTACATCATTTACATGGTACACAGTAGTAGCTGTGCCAAACTGTGTAGTAACTGATACCGGTCCCCTTTGCGTTAGCGTTGGCAAAACGAAACCAACATGACTTCCATTACTGGATGATGCAAATGAAGTAATCGTGGTGCCTGCAAACGTTAGCTTTTGAATACCTTTAAGATAATTACCATAAACATAAACCGAATCACCCGGGTTGGCATTTTCATTTGAAATACCTGCTATGACCGGGGTCGCAATTATTTTATGATTCAACGTACCGCTTTTGGTGATTATTGATATCTGATCATCGGTCGTTGCAGCCGGCATCAAAAATCCAATAGAATTCCCGCTGGTGTCTAAGTTAAAAGATTGGATTGCGGTACCCCTATACGAAAAGCGTTGAACGAAAAATAGGCCTGAGCCATAAACATAAACAGAATCGCCTGGATTGGCATATAAATTGGAAATTCCCGAAAAGGTAGGTGCTGCCGGACCTAATTTAAAAGAAAACCTTGTGGAACCTGCTTTTGTCGTATACTCTACAATATAGAGTTTAGCAGTATCAATTTTTGAAAACTGCATGGCGGGTATTTGCACCACGGCACTATTAGGCGCAAATAAAGCGCTGTTAAAAGAAGCAGGAACACCATTGAAACTTATTTGTGTAGCATTCTGCAAATTATTTCCGGTTATTACAACATATTGCCAGTTTGGCGTAGCACTGTGCAAAAC
>NZ_JBFTNT010000050.1:0-23228 GCF_056397585.1 Pedobacter sp. 05L430
GCCTTTTGTTCATTGCAGGTGCTATCATTGTACTAATTGGAATTTACATCTGGTATCAGAATGTTTATTTAAAAAACAGAGCGGAAGAAGCCTCAGCTAAAATGTATAAAGCAGAGCAATTCCTTGGTGTAGACTCATTAGCCAACAAAGCTATAAACGGCGAAGGTGGTTATCCAGGATTTGAAAAAATTGCTGATGAATACGCGAACACTAAATCGGCCAACCTTGCTAACCTTTATTTAGGCGGCATCTATTTACGTAAAGGTGAATACAAAAAAGCAATTGAATCTTTAGGTAAATACTCTGATACAGGAAGCCCTGTTGCAGATCCTTTAGCATTAGGTTTATTAGGTGACGCTTACAGCGAACTAAAAGACTACAAGCAAGCCATCACTTATTATAAAAAAGCTGCCGATAAAGCAAGCAACAAATTCACCTCTCCATTGTTCCTTAAAAAACTAGGTTTAGTTTATGAAGTTCAAAAAGACTACAAAGGTGCTGCTGATGCTTACAACAAAATTAAAACACAGTATCCTCAAAGTCAGGAAGCTCAAATGATAGACGAATATATTGCTCGTGCAGAAGCACAGGCAAAATAGTTTGCTACAAATATTCTACTAAAAGGCCAGTACATATGTACCGGCCTTTTTTTTTGACGTTTTACGTTTCCTCTATTTTTTATACCTTAATAAAAATTCTAACTCATGGATTTAATTAACGACCTCAGAAACGCGAAAATCATTACTGACAGAGAAGCAACACGAATAACCAGCTTCCTGAATAAAGCATCCCGTCAACATCCATTATTACCTTTCGAGGCTTTGTATTATTTTTTCTTAAACAGAGACTCAGAAGAAATAAATACCAATGTGGGAATTGTTATTGTACCAGACGAATCAGTTTCGGTGTCTTCAGATAAACAAAATAGTAATGAGTCCATTGCTTTTTTAGAGATCTTATTAAGATACAAATTGATTAGCAATGACATTCATCATAAACTGGATGAAAGGCTAAAACACTGCATTCTAAGCGAATTTCACATCTTACATCTGGCCAACGAACTAATTAAATTAAAAGCTGCTTTTACCATAGAAAAGCAATTAGAATTTGCCGATACGCTTACTCAAAAGTACTCCTATGGATTAATCAGTGGGTTACTAAATCCTGATGAGCTGGAAAAACTGCGGGCAGACATAACAGAAAGTAAACTCCAGGGCTATTTCGATTTCTTTAAGTACAGCAGATATTGCTCTGTTATTGATCTGTTGCATTACCCGGAGGGCCATAAAGAACTGCTTGCAGATCTAACTGAAATTGTAAATAGTTTAATCTATACTGTATTTAAGATTAAGGAAATTACGTTCTCAATCGGTGAGTTTTCAGGCGTGCCTATTCACCATTCTAAAAAATGGACAATAAATATTAATACCGGAGAGCAAGTCCATAAGTATGATCATACTGATTTTCATATACCTGAAAACAAGAGAAGTTATGATCAAATCCTTATTCAAAATATACTTAAATCTGTAAATATCCTGCTTGCTGATTTTAATTGCAGCCACAGATTTACTTCTTTAATCTCAAAATTACCCGGACTTTTATTCCCTGAGCATCACCAAAAAATCCTAATTTGCAGAGTAGATCGCGAAAACCAACAGATATTTCAGTTCTACAGGAAGGATGATCTATTTTTATACAACACACCTATACCCAATTTCCAATTACCCATTTCTTACAAACACATTGCCTATGCAATGCATCATTTTAAAGAAAGTGGTATTTTCTCATCTCTAAGTGAGGCGGAATTGAACACACGTATCACAGGCATTTACCAAAAAACGTATTACCTGGCTACAGAAATTTTATCATTATTCCCTGAAATTGTAATTCCTGTAATTACAGACCCGCTACCTGGCAAAAAGCCGTATAAAGAATTTCTCGAGACTCTAAATCACATTTCCAAAGGCATATTAAATTTTTCAAACATCGACGATGGTTTTCCTATTTACGAACCAGAAACTTTGTATTCCCGCTGGGAATTCAAAGTCTCATTTGAAATAGATGGAGAGCAGCACGCATTTACTTGCAATTATCTTGAAATGGGATTTAACAATCCGGTTATTTATGCCATTACAGAAATTATTAATCAAAGATATTCCAGCTATCAGTTAATAAGAGTGCCAACCGACCGCATCTATCATGATCTTTATCTTTTTACTCCAAAAGCAGCAATCTCTTACCTAGAATCAACAAAAGTACTTTAAGCACTTCCTTACTTTTCAATTAAAAAACTTTTATGATTTTTCCCTAGCTTTGCCCCATGGCAACACAATTAAAGAACCTGTCTGATTTTTCTCATACAACAGTACCAAACGGAAGCGCTTTTAAGATAGCTATAGCGGTAGCAGAATGGAACGCAGAAATTACCGGAAGCTTATACAATGGCGCTTTGGAAACACTAACTAAACATGGTGTTACCCAAGAGAATATCCTATCAATTGCAGTACCGGGTAGCTTTGAACTAACATCCGCAGCTGATCTGCTTTTACAAAAACATAAGGACCTTGATGCGGTTATTTGCCTTGGCTGTGTAATACAGGGAGATACCAAACACTTTGACTTTATTTGTGATGCAGTTGCAAACGGTATCACTCAGGTAAGTGTTAAACATAGTAAACCTGTAATATTTGGTGTATTAACTACCAATGATCAGCAACAAGCTATAGACAGAGCCGGAGGTAAACACGGAAATAAAGGTGATGAGGCTGCTATTACCGCTTTAAAAATGGCTGAGCTTTTGGCAACAGTCTAAAATTACTTTGATACTTTCTTCGAAAAGCTGTAGATTAGAAGAATATATCAATTAAAGATCATACAGATGAAGAAAGTAGCTATTTTATTACTTGGCGTATTTTTTGCCATATCTGTTTTAGAAGCATGTTCTAACAGGCTTTGTCCGGCTTACAATTCGTATCCGGAAGGCAAGAGAAGAAGATGATAACTAAGGCTAAACTTTAGAAAGATATTAGATGCAGTGGAAAAACATTACTGATTTAACTCAAATCAGCGAAATAAAACAAAAAGAAGGTTACAGTTTAATTTTTAAACACAGTACCCGCTGTTCGGTTAGCTCTATGGCTAAGCGACGTTTTGAATTGGACTGGGAAGTATTACCAGCTGATACTTCACTGTATTTTCTTGACCTGATCAGCTATCGCGACATCTCTGCAGAAATAGCTGAAATTTTTCAAGTGCACCATGAATCTCCTCAAATCCTTTTGATCAAAGATGGAGATTGTATTCTGGATGCTTCTCATAGTGACATCTCTGCAGACGAAGTTGCAGAAGTGATCAACAACTAGCAAATCTACTTTAGAAGTTAAAAGAAACCCTTTTCCGGGCAGGCTAACGCATGCCTTATATTGCCGTTACACATTGTTTATCAACATTTTACACATCGTTTATACAATCTTTTATTGCTTAAGCATTGGTTAACTATTGTTTGATCATTGTATAAGCATTGTATAAACCCCAATACAAATCTGATTATCAGATATTTATGTAGGGTTAAAAAATAACATTACACCAGGTAAACATTTCATTTTTGCAACAATTCAAACCTATTGCTTAACTTTGTACCATGATCGCACTTCCGGTTGTTTCAGAAAACCCAGTACAACGTAAACCAGATTGGCTTAGAGTAAAGCTTCCTGTTGGTAAAGAATATGCACAAGTTCGTAGTCTTGTAGACACTCATAAGCTACATACGATCTGCGAAAGCGGTAATTGCCCCAATATGGGCGAATGCTGGGGCGCAGGCACGGCTACCTTTATGATCCTGGGAAATATTTGTACACGTTCTTGTTCCTTCTGTGCTGTAG
Organism: Pedobacter sp. 05L430; assembly: GCF_056397585.1. Classification (NCBI taxonomy): domain Bacteria; kingdom Pseudomonadati; phylum Bacteroidota; class Sphingobacteriia; order Sphingobacteriales; family Sphingobacteriaceae; genus Pedobacter; species Pedobacter sp. 05L430. Next base: position 3,882 of record NZ_JBFTNT010000050.1, read on the forward strand.
CCACAGGCCGACCTTTAGCCGTTGACCTTGACGAGCCAAACCGTGTGGCCAATTCAGTTAAACTGATGCAGGTAAAACATTGCGTTATTACCTCGGTAGACAGAGATGATTTAAAAGATGGTGGCTCTATTATCTGGGCAGAAACCCTACAGGCAATTAGAAGAGAAAGTCCTGAGACTACTCTTGAAACACTTATTCCGGATTTCAGAGGGGTATGGGACAACTTGTACCGTGTATTGGAAGAAAGACCTGAGGTGATGTCACACAATGTTGAAACAGTTAGACGTTTAACCAAACAAGTGCGTATCCAGGCAAAATACGATAGAAGTTTAGAATGTCTGAAACGCATTTCGGAATTTGGATTAAGAACTAAAACAGGCATCATGCTTGGTTTAGGTGAAACAGAAGATGACGTTTTAGAAGCAATGGATGACCTTGTAGCTAATGGAGTTCATATTTTAACACTGGGCCAGTATCTGCAACCTACACGTAATCATCACCCTGTGATAGACTGGATTCATCCAGATCAGTTTGCTAAATACAAAGAAATAGGATTGGCTAAAGGATTAAGGTATGTAGAAAGCGGCCCTCTGGTACGTTCTTCTTATCATGCAGAGAAACACTTATTTGATTTTTAACTCCCGGTTAATTAAAAACAAATTCTCCTTTCATCTTGTTGTAGTTTCTGTATATTAGCAAAACCCTTGGGAACTACAAAAAAAATATCGCTATCTGAAGAAGAGCTGGTTAGTAAACTGAAAAGTCGGGATACTATAGCTGTTCAGGCATTGTATGACATGTACTCTGGTGCATTGCTAGGTGTTATCTCAAGGATTATTCTGCAAACTGAAGTAGCTGAAGATCTGTTACAAGAAACCTTTATAAAAATCTGGAACTCTGCAGATAGCTACGACAGCTCTAAAGGCCGACTATTTACATGGATGATGAACATTGCACGCAACTTAGCTATAGACAAGTTACGCTCAAAAGATTTTAAAAATTCAGGTAAAAACCAAGATATAGAAAATAACGTAGATTTCATTGACGCACAAAAAGAGGTTACCTTTAATGCGGATATTCTGGGGATAAAAGATATGGTTACCGCGCTTAAACCCGAATTTAACGATGTATTAAATATGGTGTATTTTAAGGGGTACACACACGTAGAAACGGCAGAAGAATTAAATTTACCATTAGGTACTGTAAAAACACGTATCAGAATGGCTATTATGGAATTAAGAAAGCATTTTAACTAAAGTGGAAGAAGTAAAAGCATATATTGAATCAGGCATACTTGAACTTTACGTTCTGGGGCAATTAAATGCTCAGGAGCAGAAAGAAGTTGAAGCAATGGCATCAAAATATCCTGAAGTAAAACAGGAAATTGAAGCCATTGAGATTGCTATGGAACAATATGCGCTTGAAAATGCGATAAGTCCTTCTATTGATCTGGAGAGTAAAATTCTGGAAAAAATAGGCGTTACCAAAAGTCCGGAAAAAACCGAGTCTTTACCAGAGCCTGTTAAAGTAGTTGAACCGATAAAAGAAGCGGTAATTGTACCATTGAACACCGCTCCTTATGAGTCTAAAATAAAATCTTTACGAATTGCACTTGTAGCATGTATTGCGCTTTTAGCTGTAAGTATTGTTGCGCTTTACTCTGCACACAATCAATTAGGCGATGCCAAAGATCAGATTGCTGCCTTAAACCTTAACAACGAGAAATTTACAAGTACTGTTAATTTCATGAAGCAAAGCAATGCTGATCTGCAAAAGATCATTGATATGAACAATGATCCGGATTGGAAAACCGTAAAACTAGCTGGAACTGTTATGGATCCGAAAGCGAAAATGACGGTTTACTGGCATGCAAAAGGTAAACATGTAATGGTCGACAATTCTAAAATGGATTTACCTGCCAATGATCAGCAACATCAATATCAACTTTGGGCTATTGTAAATGGCAAACCTGTTGATTTAGGTGTATTTGACGTTAAAGCAGATTCTACTCATATTCTTGTGGCCATGAAAGAAATTGGCTCTGCTGCTGCATTTGCAGTAACGCTAGAGAAAAAAGGTGGCAGCGTAAGTCCTACCATGAATCAAATGATTGTAATAGGCAACGTTTCGATCTAACAATTTTAACCCAGAAAATCTTTTACAGTTTTTGGAAGTTGCATTGCAACCTGTGATGCAGTTACATTAAAAACATCTGCAGCCAAATCATCGCCTGCTTTGCCATGAAAATAGCATCCTAATATTGCGGCATCCTTTGCAGGATAACCTTGTGCAACATATGCGGTAATTATTCCGGTAAGCACATCCCCCATACCACCCTGTGCCATTGCCGGGTTACCAGTGGAATTAATAAGTACTTCACCTCGCTGGCTCACAATAAAAGTATATTGATTTTTAAGAACAATCACTATGCCTAGCTGTATCGCTTTTTTTCGTGCAGTCTGTAGCCTGTCCCACCAATTCGTATGCTTGCCAAATAAATTATCAAATTCCTTTAGGTGGGGTGTTATTATGGAGTGTTTTTCTATTACAGCCAACAGATCCGGACGCGAAGCTAATATATTTAAGGCGTCTGCATCTGCAATAAAGTCTCTTTTTAGGGCAAATAACTGCGCCAGTGTCTGTTCAGCTTTTGCTCCTTTACCTAAACCAGGGCCTATAGATATGGCATTATACTTAGTTAGTGCTTCATTTTTTAGCAGTGCCTTCCTTTTTACAAACATTACTTCCGGTAGGGATGTATTCAACGCCAACAGGCCGCTTTCGGGCATTGAAGTGGTAGTCAGCCCTGCTCCTGCATAAAGGCAGCCCTTAGAGGCCAGCAACGCAGCTCCCATAGTTTGGGGAGCACCTGCAATAATTAATGCATGCCCATAAGTGCCTTTATACGAAAATGCTGTTCTTTCTTTAAACAACTTTTTGATATCATCAGGCTGTATAAGGCGATATGGAGATGTTTCTTCTTCTTTAGTATTTTGTTTACCCAGACCCGTTCCTACCACCTGCACTTTGCTGTGCGGATCTGAGTCTGGAATGAAAGAATCTAAAAAGATAGCCATATGCTTAAAGTCCCATTTCTTTTTTTAAAAACTTACCGGTAAGGCTTATTGGGTTTTGAATTAATCCTTCTGGTGTGCCCTCAAAGATAATTCTGCCTCCACCTATACCGCCTTCTTCACCAAGGTCAATAACCCAGTCGGCAACTTTTACAACATCCAGGTTATGTTCAATAACAAGTACTGTATTTCCCTTTTCAACCAATTCGTTTAGTACACCTAACAATACATTGATATCTTCAAAGTGCAAACCCGTAGTTGGTTCATCCAGAATGTAAAAAGTTCTTCCTGTATCTTTTTTAGAGAGTTCTGTAGCCAGTTTTACACGCTGCGCTTCTCCTCCCGATAAAGTTGTTGATGATTGCCCCAGGGTGATATATCCTAAACCAACATCTTTAAGTGTTTTAATTTTGCGATAAATAGAAGGCATGTTCTCAAAGAAGTCGCATGCTTCTTCTATACTCATGTCCAATACGTCGCTGATAGATTTACTTCTGTAACGTACTTCCAGCGTTTCGCGGTTATATCTTTTTCCTCCACACTCTTCACATGGCACCTGTACATCTGGCAGGAAGTTCATCTCTATAACCTTCATTCCTCCACCCTGACAGGTTTCGCAACGCCCCCCCTTTACATTGAAAGAGAAGCGGCCAGGCTTATAGCCTCTTATCTTGGCTTCAGGCAGCTGAACGTACAGATTTCTGATATCTGAAAATACACCTGTATAGGTGGATGGATTAGAACGTGGCGTACGACCAATAGGTGCCTGATCTATTTCGATTACTTTATCTATTTCTTTTAAGCCGTTAATCCTTTCGTACGGAAGCGGATGTTTTTTTGCTCTAAAGAAGTGATGGTTTAATATGGGATACAGTGTTTCAGTAATTAAACTTGATTTGCCACTGCCAGATACTCCGGTAACTGCTATAAACTTGCCTAATGGAAAATCAACCGAAACATCTTTTAAATTGTGGCCGCTTGCCTTAATGATGGAAAGCTTGTGTCCATTTCCTTTTCTGCGTTTGGCAGGCACCTCTATCCCCTTTTTACCATTTAGATAAGCGGCAGTTAAGGTATCCGATTTCAGGATTTGAGCTGGTGTTCCCTGCGCAACAATTTGGCCACCATGGGCTCCTGCAGCAGGGCCTACATCAATTACATGATCTGCTTCCAGAATCATGTCCTTATCGTGTTCAACAACCAACACCGTATTACCAAGATCCCTAAGATTTTTAAGGGCTCCTATTAAACGCTCATTATCACGCTGATGCAAACCAATACTAGGCTCGTCCAGAATATACATTACATTCATTAACTGCGACCCGATTTGGGTAGCTAACCTGATTCTTTGTGCCTCACCGCCAGAAAGTGTACGTGCAGTAYGATCTAACGACAGGTAATTTAAACCAACATCTGTAAGGAAGCCTAATCTGGCGCGTATCTCTTTAAGAATTTCTTTGGCAATAATGTTTTGCCGCTCGGTAAGTCTGCTCTCTACATCTACATACCAGTTTTTAAGGCTGATGATGTCCATTTCGGCAAGCTCAAATATGTTCTTACCATCAATTTTAAAGTTCAGACTCTCTTTCTTTAAACGCGCGCCATTACATACAGGGCAGGTTTTTAGTTTCCGGAAGCTCTCCATATCATCAACTCCTCCCTCACCCTTCCGCTCTTGCTGCTCTTCTAACAGCTTAATAATTCCATCAAATGAGATTTGATAGTTCTGAACGTTCCATTTATTATACTCTACGGCTACACTTAATAATTCGTGAGTACCATTTAGAAGAATATTAATATTCTCTTCTCCAAGTTTTTCAAGTGGAGTTGAAAGCGAGAAGTTATATTTTTTTGCAAGCGCTTTTAAAACCTGAAATACCCATACTTCTCGATATTCGCCTAACGGGGCTAATCCTCCATTTAGAATACTTAGTTTAGGATTCGGCATCACCGACTCTTTATCAATTACAAATATGTATCCTAAGCCGTCGCAATTCTCACAAGCTCCATAAGGAGAGTTAAAAGAAAAACTATTTGGCTGTGGCTCATCGTAAGAGATGCCCGTTGTTGGGCACATTAAAAAACGACTGAAATGAGACACATTGTTTGCCTTATCACTTATTTTGATGATTCCCTTTCCTAAACGCATAGCAGTTTGGAGTGAATCCTGAAGTCGTTTTATATCTTTCCGGTCTATTACAAGCCTGTCTACAACAATTTCAATGTCGTGGATCTTGTACCTGTCAACCTGCATTTTAGGTGTAATATCCTGTATATCGCCATCGATACGCACTTTAACGTATCCTTGTTTACGGATTTGTTCAAAAAGTTCCCGGTAGTGGCCCTTACGACCTTTAACAACGGGTGCCAGGATATTTACCGGCATGTCATCAAACTTATTGAATATGTTATTAAGGATCTGATCTTCGCTCATACGCTCCATCTTCTCACCTGTATTGTAAGAAAAGGCATCAGCTGCGCGGGCATAAAGTAAACGCATAAAATCATAGATCTCAGTAATTGTTCCTACGGTAGATCTTGGGTTCTTACTTGTCGTTTTTTGTTCAATTGCAATAACCGGGCTTAAGCCCGAGACTTTATCTACATCAGGTCTTTCCATCCCCCCCATAAACTGGCGCGAATAGGCACTAAAGGTTTCCATATACCTCCGTTGTCCCTCGGCATAAATGGTATCAAATGCCAACGAGGACTTGCCGCTTCCACTTAAGCCTGTAATTACAACAAGCTTATTTCTGGGAAAGGAAACATCTATATTTTTAAGGTTATGCACCCTGGCACCATACACTTCTACATCTTTTTGCTCGCCCAGGTCAATGGTATTTTTGCTCATATATATATTAAAAACAATATGGATATCTGATGATTAAGATAACAATTTTAAAGGCACAAAGGTAAGCCATTATAAGGAAAGATTATCTATTTACCAAACTATGGTTGTGTCATTTTCTGTAGGATGGCCTGTACAGACCAGCACCCTGCCGGCCGCAATTTCATCATCCATTAAAATTTCGTTATAATCCATACGTACACCGCCTTTAACGCAATTTGCAGTACATGTACTGCAGATTCCAGCCTTACAACTGTACGGCACATCTATATTTTGTTCAAGAGCGGCATTAAGTATCGTCTTATTATAGGGCACCGAAAGTCTGTATTCCTGCCCTCTAAGGTTCAAAACCACAGAGTAGGTATTTGTATCTTTTACTTCCTTTTCTGTAGTATCGTCTTCATCTACTTCATCCTCCGGCATTACAAAAGTTTCTCTTTTGATCTGACTGATATCGAATCCCAGGTTAAGCAGGGTAATGCGGCAGGTAACCATATAGTCTATTGGCCCGCAGGTATAGAATAAAGCGTCTCTTTCATTAAACTCCATGCATTCCTTAACTATTTTTTCTATAAGAAACACATTTAACCTGGCCATCATCAGATTCTGCGATTGGCTTGATACGTAAATAATCTTAAACCTATCGGGATAGTTTTTCTCCAGCTCATTAAGCTCATCGTAAAAAAGTGTTTCAGCTGGCGAGCGACTACTATATATAAGGATGAGCTTCGAATGGCTTTCTTTTACCAGAGCCGTTTTAATAATAGCGAAAAGCGGTGTAATGCCTACCCCTGCGCCAAAAAGGAAAACAGTTCTTTTTAGCTCATCTTGCGGCGGGTAAGTAAACAAACCATTGGGTTGCATAGCATACAGGATATCTCCAACTGCTGTTCTATGATGCAATAGTCTCGATATTTCACCGTTTTCTACTCGTTTTATAGCAATAGCAAGTGGTTCATCAACATCAGGAGAACTACATAGAGAATACGACCTCCTAAGCGCTCTTCCTTGAATATCAAAAACTAATGTTAAAAATTGGCCGGCTAAGTATTTTGGTTTTAATCCATCCAAAACATCGAATGTAAGAACCAGTGTTTCCCCCGGCCCATACTTCATATTTTGTATACGCAATTTCATCGCTCCCATCATAGGGCAGTAAATTAGTAATTTTCATATAAAACAAAAAGCCGTTCCAATAATTTGGAACGGCTTTCCCCATTTGCACGTGTCTTTTCTCTTTCTAATTTATAGAACTTTGGGCATTACCCCCGTTCAAAGCTAATAATGCTCTTGGAGCTCTATAGCCATGACGAACAGGATCTTCCACTATCTCTTTCATGGAAATCAATTTATAAACATAACCGCCTGTTTCACGGTTTAATTTCATTTTGAAATAATTATCCTGATTTTGTCTGTCTATTTGTCTTCTCATGTGGCCATCACCTACATTATAGGCTGCTGCAACAAGTGTCCAGCTATCAAAAATACCATAAAGCTCTTTGATGTATTTAGCCGCTGCTATAGTTGATTTACGTAAATTCTGACGCTCATCTACTCTTGAGTTAACTTTTAAACCGTATGTACGGGCAGTTGTAGGCATAAATTGCCAAAACCCTGAGGCACCTTTTGGTGACACACCCGCTTTTAATCCTGATTCTACTAAAGGAACATATTTAAAATCCTCTGGAATGCCGTAAGCGGCAAGGATTGGTTCTATCACAGGAAACCATTCTGCCGCTTTTCTATGCAGGCGATTGGTCTGTAAATTGTCGAAGCTAAATTCTGCTAGAATTCTCTTCATTTTGCGTTCCACTTTGGCATCCCCTAGTGGTAGTGTTTCTTCTGCGAAACTCAATTTAGCCATCAGAGATAATGGCTTTTCATTTTGTGTTACTGTTGTATCTTTTTTTGTTGTTTTTTCTTCTTTTGAAAGACTTTTTGCTGCTTGGGGCATGTTGTAAGCAAACACTTTTGCCATAACCAGTAATGAAATTATTACCGTACATGTTATTATGTGTTTCTTTATCATTTTCCTCCTTTTTTTGGTTAATAATATAAAACGCCTGCAAACATACAACATATTGACCTAATTATCAAGCTTTTATGAAAAACACTTCCAAAATCGAGGTTTAAACTGCCGTGAGGCTAGATTTTTTTGGTTCAGGTTACGCAAGAGAAAAAATGCGAAAAACTAAGCATTTTCGACTCCAAAACCAGTCAGTAAAACCTCCAAAACCAACCTATAAAGGAGCTCCGCATTTTCTGAAATATTACGGTTTATCTACACTTAAAATTGTGAATTAGAGCAATTTTAAGTAAGTTTGCACCCGCATAAATTATGYGGTTAAAAGCGTATCATGATAAAAAACAACAAYAGGAACAGTCGGGATGACAAGTCCAAACCGGGAAACCGAAGCACAACTGGCAAAAGACCAAGTGGAACAGAGAGTTCTTACAAAGGAAAAAGCAAGTTTGATGATAGAGAAGGAAAAGATAATAAATTTGGTGCGTCGAAAGACTTTAAGCCAAGAACACCAAGAGACGGAGACAGCAACAGAGATTATAAGCCAAGAGAGGGCGACAGAAAGGATTTTAAACCTAGAGGAGGAAAAGACGGAGACTCTAGAGGCTTTAAACCAAGAACTGAGAACGACTCAAAAGATTTCAAATCAAGAGGCCCAAGAACATCGGGTAGTGATTTCAAACCAAGAACACCAAGGGATGGTGATTCAAAAGGATTTGCCCCTAGAGGTGCGGCAGGTAAAGACTTTAAGCCAAGAACACCAAGAGACGGAGACAACAGAGACTACAAGCCAAGAGCTTATAAAGAAGGTAGCTCAAGAGAAACTCCTCCAGGCGAAAAAACTCGCAGTTACATAAAGAAAGATAATTTTAGTCCTACTGGCGATAAGCCTTTCAGGAAGTTCGATGATAAAAAAGGACAATCGTCTAGAAGTACTGACAGCAGACCATTCAGGAAAAGAGAGGGAGATGGCGCGAAATCTGACTTTCAATCTCGCCCTGATCGTGCAGAGCGCGGCGGACGTCCAGAACGTTTCGATAAAGAAACGGTTATGCGCAGCAGGAAATCTCCTGTTATAAAAGACGACGGCTTAATCCGTTTAAACAGATACATCGCAAATTCAGGAATTTGTTCCCGTCGTAAAGCCGATGAGCTTATTGCTGCCGGCGTAGTTTCTGTTAATGGAGTAGTTGTTTCTGAATTAGGTCAGAAAGTTGATCCTTCGAAAGATGAGATCCGCTATAATGGTGAATTGTTAAAACGTGAGAAAAAGGTTTATGTGCTTTTAAACAAACCTAAAGATTACATCACCACTACTGATGATCCACAAGAACGCAGAACTGTGATGCAACTTGTTGAAAAAGCAAGTAGAGAACGTATTTATCCTGTTGGAAGATTAGATCGCAATACTACTGGTTTGTTATTAATGACAAACGATGGTGATCTTGCCGACAAACTATCTCATCCTAAAAATGGCATTACAAAAATCTATCACGTTGAATTAAGCAGGAGTTTAAGTCAGGGTGATTTGAATAAAATTCAGTTTGGGATTGAACTTGAAGATGGTATAATTAAACCAGATTCAGTATCTTACGTTGCCGGTGGCACCAAACGCGAGGTTGGTATCCAGATCCATAGTGGTAAAAACAGAATTGTGCGCAGGATTTTTGAACACCTGGGCTACGATGTTGTTAAACTGGATAGAGTTGTTTATGGTAATTTAACCAAGAAGGATCTTCCACGTGGAAGATGGCGTTTCCTTGAAGAACATGAATTAATCCAGATCAAACATCTGATTAAATAATTTAAACATGAGAAAATCTTTCCTTTTACCCATTATCCTTTTAGCGATGCAAAGTTGTGCACAGAAAAATGATTACAATTTAATAATTGGAACATATACCAATACGGGTAAGAGCGAAGGAATTTATACTTATGATTTTGACACCAATACTGGTGAATCTAAACAGTTAAGTGTTACAAAAGGTGTTGAAAACCCAAGTTACCTTACCTTAAGTGCAGATAACAAATTTGTTTACGCTGTAAACGAAACTGGAAAAACAAGCGCGGTAAGCGCATTTAGTTTTGACGCTGCAAAAGGTGACCTTAAGTTTTTAAACAAACAGGCTACGAATGGTGATGATCCTTGTTATATTGTTGCCGATGAGAAAAATGTAATCTCTGCCAATTATTCTGGAGGTAATGCTTCTGTTTTCGGCATTGAAAGCAATGGCTCATTGGGTGCATTAAAACAAATTGTTCAGCACTTTGGAAAAAGCGTTAATAAAGACAGGCAAAATAGTCCTCATGTGCACATGGTGTTTTTTACACCAGATCATAAATATTTAATTATTAATGACCTTGGAACAGATAAGGTTTACTTATATAATTACAATATCAATGGTACTAATGATGTTCTTACTCCTCATGATAGCGTAGCAATAACACCCGGTGCCGGACCAAGACACATCACCTTTAGTAAAGATGGTAAGTACGCGTACCTGATTCACGAAATGGATGCCGGAATAACAGTTTTTAGCTATACTAACGGATCACTAGAAAAAATACAGGAAACTAAAATAACTGAAGACGGGTTTAGCGGGGAAAATGGTGCGGCAGATATTCATATCTCTCCGGATGGCAAATTCTTATATGCAACTAACAGAGGAAGCGAAAACAACATCACTTTCTTTGCTATTGAAAAAGGAGGCTTGCTGAACAAAAGAGGTCAAATCAGCACTTTGGGTAAAGGTCCAAGAAATTTTTCGATTGATCCTACCGGAAAGTATCTGTTGGTTGCTCATCAGTATACAAACGATGTAGTGGTATTTGAACGCAATACACAAACCGGCGAATTAAAAGATACAGGAAAGAGAATTGCTGTTGGAGCTCCGGTTTGTTTGGTTTTTGCACCTAAGAAATAAAATCATTAAAAGAGGGTGATCATTATTTATGATATACCCTCTTTTACTTTTCAAGCTACTTCTATAATTAATTATACCGCTTTTAGTTTATGCTGCGCCTCAATAACCTTGTTATAATAGTTAATATAAGCTGGCAATATTTTCTTAAGATCAAAATCTTTCGCCCTTGTTAAAGCGTTTTCTTTGAACTGCTTTAATACATCATCATTTTCCAGGATATGAATTGCTTTTGAAGCCATATCATCAATATCACCAACATTACTCATATACCCGCAAAAGCCGTCAATATTTAATTCCGGTAATCCACCCGCATTTGAAGTAATAGCAGGGACTTTGCAAGCCATAGCTTCAAGTGCTGCCAAACCAAAACTCTCAGACTCTGAAGGCATTAGAAACAGATCAGAAACAGAAAGAATTTCTTCTATTGCATCTTGCTTTCCTAAGAATCGAACGTGTTCACAAATCCCAAGGTTTCTGCAAAGCTGTTCATCATATGCGCGTTCGGGCCCATCACCTACCATTAATAATTTTGAAGGAATTTTAGCCTGAATCTTTTGAAACATTCTAATCACGTCAGCCGTACGCTTTACTTTTCTAAAGTTCGAGGTATGAATTAATATACGTTCGTTGTTAGGGGCAATTGCTTTTTTAAAATGATCTTTTGGCTTTAAACTAAATCTCGAAAAATCAATGAAGTTCGGAATCACCTGAATCTCATTAGTAATTTCGAAATGCTTCTCTGTATCATCTTTTAAGCTTTGTGAAACAGTTGTAACCCCATCTGATTTGTTGATAGAAAAAGTAACTACCGGTTTATAGGTTGGATCTTTACCAACAAGTGTAATATCTGTACCGTGCAGCGTGGTTACAAATGGAATGTTAATGCCGTAAGTTTCTAAAATTTGCTTTGCCATAAACGCAGCGGATGCATGTGGAATTGCATAATGAACATGCAAAATATCCAGTTTTTCGAAACGCACTACATCCACCAGTTTACTGGCCAATGCTGATTCGTAAGGTGCATAATCAAATAATGGATAATCTCTAACTGATACTTCGTGATAGAATAAGTTTTCAGAGAAAAAGTCTAGCCTGGCTGGCTGACTATATGTGATGAAATGTACCTGATGACCTTCGTCGGCAAGCGCCTTGCCTAATTCAGTGGCAACTACACCACTACCTCCAAAAGTCGGGTAACAAACGATACCTATTTTCATGAATATTTTTTTACGATGCAAAGTACACTACTTAAATTGAGCTTTGTGTTAAACAATTGCAATTATTTAAGTTTTTGATCGGCTCAAAAGATTTGATTTAAGATTTCATCTCGGCTTGTATCACGAGATACATTTCATTAGGTCTTTGCGTACCAATGTAATATTCAAATCCATCAGTATCTGTAAGCACAACAGCGTCTTTCCCGGATGAATAAAAACGAATACTTCCCTTCCGGTGAAGGTTATAAACAGGGTTATTGAATAAGTAATTACTATAAGTATCTTTTCTTACTTTAACTATTGAATTCAGATCTATTTCTACTCTTTTAGCAGACCACAAGCCGTCTATTATGATTTTTTTATGCTCAATAATGGTTTTGTATTGAATTAGAAAAAGCAACGCTATTGAAACTCCAATGATACCAAATCCAACTACAAGAAATAAATCCTGGGTATTATCTCTATCTCGTTCATATACATAGGCAGCGAAGCAAAATGCAGCCATAACTAACCTGATACAGATCCTGATATAGTCACGTCCTATGTACTGTTTTTCAAAAAAAGCGTAGCGATTGCTCATTTATGTAAATTTCAATAAAGTTACTTTTTTTTTATTTCCGTAGTACCCCTATCTCAGTTAAGATTGTTTAAAAAATGTAATATGATTATTTCAGATCGAATATAGCCACTTTTTTTGTGGCCGATGTCACCTTGTATCTATCATCTTGCCGCATACCACCCAGCCAAATAATTTCGCCGTTTCCGTTTATCAGAATAGGGACACCAGCCTTCTCTGCAAGCGGGATTTTCTCATCAATAAAAAAATCGCTTAAGTTTTTAAAGAACTTCATACCTAGCGGCATAAACTTATCGCCAGATTGCCAGGTTCGCACCACTAAAGGAAACATGAGCTTATCAGCATCTACAAATGCCCTTTTGGTACTCTTTTCAAAATATGGTTCATCTATGAAAGACATTAATATCTTATGCTGCGACAGATTTACGCTTTGATCGTTAACATGAATAAATGCCAATTGCAGATTTTCTTCAACAATAGGATTTAATATCAAATCATCCCTATCGATGGTAATTCTATGAGAACTGCTATAGAAAGAGGTCCCACTTTGCTTGTTTAGCGCCTGCAGCAGTTCTATCACTACAAGTTCCGAGAAACCAAAGGGCCTAAGCAGTTCAAAAATTAACAACCGCTGCGGCTTCAATGCTTTGACCTTGGCAATTGACAAGTGCAAGCTATTTTGTTTTTCGACAAGCAAGTCCTCCCTTAGTTCGGAAACTGCTTTTTGCAACACAAGCTCCGTTTCAGAAAACCGCTGAATATTTTGTTCAAATGTTTGCTCCAGATTAGGATTAATCTCTTTAAGATGAGGGATAACCTTTAGGCGAATTTTATTGCGGGCATAGTCTACAGATAAATTTGAACTATCTTCTACAAAATCAATATTATGCTCTGCTATTAATTCATTAATTTGCTCACGCGAAAGAAATAGCAGGGGCCTGATGAGCTTATCTCTTTTAGGGAAAATGCCATGCAACCCGGCTATCCCTGTTCCCCTCGTTAAATTTAACAATACGGTTTCCATGGCATCATCCTGGTGTTGTGCAAGAGCGATGAAATTATAGTTATTAGATTCCCGTATCTCTTCGAACCAATTGTACCGCAAATCTCTGGCGGCCATTTGGGTAGATATTTTATGCGCTGCAGCGTAATTTTTAGTTTTGAAGTGGGTTACATAAAATGGCACTTCCAGGGAGTTGGCGAGCATTCGTACAAAGCTTTCGTCTCTTTGAGACTCATCTGCCCTTAAATTAAAATTACAGTGTGCTATACCAAAATCAAAACCAGCGAGTTTAAAGAGATGGGCCATTAAAACAGAATCCTTCCCGCCACTAACGGCAAGCAGTATCTTGTCGCTAGCAATGAAGAGTGAATTATGGCTTATAAAATCTTTAAAGTTTTGAATGGGTAACATCTTTCAAAAATATTTAATTAAAATGGTAAGCAAAAAACTAACTTTGTAAAGTGCAGAAAATACGCTTTTTCATTATCTTTTTCATGTTTCCTTTCTCTTTGCTAGCGCAACAGAGAACCAAGATTATTTTGAAGGATGCCAGAATAGGAAATACAGATGGAAAGAAAAACATTTCTTATCTGAAGTATCCAGTATTTATTCATGAAAATGCTACGTTAACTTGTGACAGTGCTGTTTTTTATCAAAACGACAATGTTTTTGAGGCATTTAAAAACGTCCATATTAATCAGGGAGATACCATAAATATCTACTCTGATCATTTAACATACAATGGAAATACTAAAATTGCCCACTTAACCAGTAATGTGCGTATGATCGACAAGGAGTCTGTTCTTACCACTAATGTGCTTGACTACAATATGGCCACCAAAGTTGGAACATATGTAGAAGGAGGCAAAATTGTTAATAAAGATGTGACCTTAACGAGTAAAAACGGCTACTACTTTTCTAATAGCCGAGATTCTTACTTTCGTTATAATGTTGTAGTGGTAACACCACAAAGCACAATTAAATCAGACACATTAAGGTACAATACCCTTACCAACTGGACCTATTTTTATGGCCCTACAAATATAAAAGGTAAAGAAGATAACCTATATACCGAAAATGGCGCATACAACACCAAAACTGAATATGCTTATTTTGGCAAGAAGAACTTATACACCAATGGGACTAAATCTTTAAAAGGAGATAGTTTATACTATGATGGTATAGCAGGATATGGTAAGGCTGTTAGGAATATCATCTTTAAAGATACTGCCGACAAAACGGTTCTTTATGGTCAATTGGGTTATTACTACAAAATAGACGAGCGTACTGTTGTAACCAAAAATGCGTATGTAGGTATGGGGACAAAAGACTCCATAACAGTAAACAACAAGTTACAGCCAGATAGCTTATGGTTGGGTTCGGATACATTAGAAACTCAAATGGTACTTCAAAAAACTTTGAAGTTAATTGAATCACCGGTACTCAAACAAAACAATGAATTGGGTGATCCTGAGAAACCACAGAAGAAAGGTGAATCACAAGCACCCGGGATGACGGCCGAGGAAATTGGAATAGCAAAGAAATCGGAGAAAAAAGAAGCAAAAGAAAAAGCGAAAACTGCTAAAAGAGATAACAAAAATACAAAACCTGTTGATTCTACGGCAATTAAAGCAGCTAAAGATAGCCTGCTAGCAAAGGTTTCCTTACCCAAGGATAGCCTTTCTAAGGATAGTATTGCTCAAAAGAAACCCGATACTTCATTAATTAAGGATTCTTTAAATGCGGCAAAAGACCCAGTTAAACCTATAAAGGCAGCGATTTCAGGTAAAAAACCTGATAGTCTAAGTAAAAAAGCCGATAGCCTGGCAAAATCAGGAAATGTAGCGAAGAAGATTAACGGGGCCATTAAAACCACGGATAGTTTAGTAAAGAAAAATATTAAGGATTCAATACCACCTAACCCTTTGGATACGGTAAAAACACGTTCCATTAAAGCTTATCATAATGTAAGGGTTTACAAATCCAATATGCAGGCTAAAGCAGATTCTCTATTTTATACAAGTGCCGATTCCACTTTAAGGTGGTACGGAGACCCTATTTTATGGTCGCAGAACTCTCAACAAACCGGAGACACTATTTACCTTCGCTTAAAAAACAATAAGCTTAATACGTTACAGGTAATTGATAATGCATTTCAGGTGAATGTAAATGCGGATTCCGCAAGGTTTAATCAGATAAAAGGAAAACTCATTACTGCTTTCTTTAAAGATGGAGAATTAAGCACCATGTTTGTGGATGGAAATGCAGAAAGTGTTTATTATAACAGGGGAAAAGACAGTGTATACACCGACATGAACCAAACTGTAAGCAGTAGAATAAAGATCTTGTTTAAAGACAAAGAAATAAGTCATATTCTTACTGTTAAAGAACCCGRGGGAATCAGGGTGCCTATTACTGAACTAAAAGAAGATGTTTTGTTAACAGGATTTACATGGAAACCTGAACTTAGACCGCTTTCTAAAAAGGAAGTAATAAGTGGGAAACCTAAAACAAAACCTGCTGCATCTAAAAGCCCGGCAGCAGGGGCAAAAAAACCTGGAAGCCCGACAGGCAAAGCACCCAATAAAGCTGAAGTAGCCAAAAAAGGATTAATTAAAACTGCTTCAAAAGAACTTGTTAAGGCTGCCTCCAAAATTGATTCAGCCGCAATAGATTCAGCAAAAGCTATTATTGCTCCAATTAAGAATATCTTACCCTTAAAGCCCGATACCAGTAAGAAACCTGATACTGCTAAAAAAATTACACCTGCTCCTTTAAAAAAGCAATAAGCTTTTTCATCGCAATTGCCCTGTGACTGATCTCATTCTTTTCCGTCATGCTCATTTGCGCAAAGGTCCTATCGTAGCCAATAGGCATAAATATTGGATCATAACCAAATCCTTCATCTCCTATTGGAGTTTGTGTAATGTTGCCATAAACAACCCCTTCAAAAAGATAGTTCTTATTATTTTGGTTTAAAGAAATAACGGTTTTAAAATGGGCCTTTCTATTCGTTTTACCTTCCATCTTTTTTAGTACAAGATTAAGGTTTTCAAGATCATCTCTAACTCCTGAGTACCTGGCCGAATAGATTCCAGGTTCATTGTCTAATGCCTCAATCTCCAATCCGCTATCATCAGCAAAACAATTCAACTTAAAATTATCAGTTACATAACTGCTTTTAAGCTCTGCATTCTCTGCAAATGAGTTCCCTGTTTCAGGGATATCAACATCACAGCCAATATCTTTAAGATTTAAAACTTTATATTGATTTACAAGGAGTTTACCAATTTCTTCTGTCTTATGCTTATTGTTGGTAGCAAACACCAATTCAGGTAGCATCATAGTCCCAGTTGTTTCAAACTACCCCATAATACTTTCTTTCCATTTGCATCTTCATCCAGTTTTTGGAGCGCCGAAGAAAAGATAAGCTTTACTTCTCCTTCAGTTACTACTGTGTTTTCAGGATGCTGCTTTAATCCAAGTTGCTGAGATGAAACACCAAATGCAAATACAATGACACTCGAAAAACGAGCCTTCAATTGCTCATAGCTTGCTTCTTTATACTTGGCGTAATTAAGCAACGCGAAATCACTAGCGGTTAGATTTATTGATTTTACGATCTTTCTTAACAATTCCCTACCCCTTTCATCACTAACGTCATTATGCTCATCGTATACCAAAATCAGTATATTACGGTTATTATTACCTAAAAATTTAAACTCAGGTTGTACTTTAACTAAGGGAATTATTGGTTCATTAACAATTAAAGGCTGAGCAGGTGAAGATGCTTCATCTTTTACATAAACTTGCACTTCTTCATTTAACGTCCCCTCAGGCTCTTTAACCAGGTAAATATCATCCGTAAAAAATAAACGCAGACCTTCTCCGTCAGTTGTAAGTTGGCTCACCATTAATGATAATTTTATTGAAAATCTTTTTTCTGTTAAAATTAGTTAAATATCTCATTATAGTACCTTTATTTATTACTTTTATGCCTTAAAATTATATACCATAAGTCTTTTGTGAGAAAAGTTTACTGTTCCATTATCATCAGTCTTTTTATTACCGGTGCATTTGCTCAAAATGTGGCTGTAGTTAATGGAAAACCAATAAGCAATAAAGAGTTTATGTGGGTATATAAGAAAAATCATTCCGGCAACGGAAATGCGACGGCTGAAGATTTACATGCTTATCTAACCTTATATGTAAACTTCAAACTTAAGGTTACTGAAGCCAGAGAGTTGGGTCTGGATACGGACACAGGCTATCTTGCCGAGGTAAAAAACTATGAACACGCATTGCGTACACAGAAAAGAATATCGAAAACAAAACCAGAATATCTTTTCATAATGAATGAATATAAAGAAGCGGTTTTAATGTTTAATATCTCTGAAATAAAGGTATGGAACCAGGCGCAGAATGATGAAAATCAGCTCCGCATTTTTTATGATAAAAACAAAAGCGTTTATTTGCAAAGTTCTTTTGATGAGGTTAGAGGGCAGGTAGTCACAGATTATCAGCAGGAACTGGAGAATGAATGGATAAAAGCACTAAGAAAAAAATATCCTGTAAAGATTAATCAGGACGAGATAAGAAAATTGGCTAAGCCATGAGCTTCACGCCAATAGCACAGATAATATTAGATTTGCAAAAGAATATAATTGAACAACCATAGAATGAGGAAATTTTTAGTAACAGCAAGCGGATTGATTTGTTTGTTTTTCAACGTACAGGCTCAAAAGAAAAATATAGATAAAGTTGTTGCTGTATTAGGTAATAACATCATTTTACTATCAGATTTAAATCAACAATATGCACAATACTTAAATTCAGGAAATCCTGATGATGATAAAGTAAAGTGCTATATATTGCAACAAATGCTTGCTCAGAAACTACTTAAACAACAAGCAGAAATTGACTCTGTTGTAGTTGAAGAAGCCCAGGTTGATGAGGAAGTTGAAAAACGTATGCGTTATCAGATCCAGCGCGCAGGTGGACAAGAAAGATTGGAACAGTTTTTAAATCGCTCTGTTCTTCAGTATAAAGATGAGATCAGACCTGACATTAAAGAGCAGTTGATCTCTAATAAAATGCAGCAAAAAATAACTCAGGATGTAAACATTACACCGATTGAGGTTAAACGTTATTTTGATTCTTATAAAAAAGATAGTCTTCCTGATATTCCTACTGAATTTGAAGTTGGAGAAATTGTACTTCATCCAAAACTTACAAAAGCAGAAAAGCAAAAATTCTATGATAAAATTGATGCATTAAGGTTAAGAGTGAAAAGTGGTGAGGATTTTGCATTCCTTGCTAAATCTTATTCTGAAGATACAGGTTCAGCTGCTGAGGGTGGTGACCTTGGATTCTTCGATCGTACCAGAATGGTGAAAGAATTTACAGCTTGGGCATTTAAATTAAAACCAGGTGAAATGTCGCCGGTATTTGAATCAGAACACGGCTTCCATATTCTTCAGGTTATTGAACGCCGCGGAGAACAGGTTCAGGCACGCCATATTCTTATACGTCCGGAAACTACACCGGCCAGCTTAGAAAGAACTAAATTACAAGCCGATACCATTTACAAAAATATCGTAGAGAAAAAACTTCCATTCTCTACCGCTGCTTCATTATATTCTGATAACAAGGAATCTCAATATAACGGTGGTATGATATTA
>NZ_JBFTNT010000051.1:0-25047 GCF_056397585.1 Pedobacter sp. 05L430
ACTTGATTTATTTAATTTAAAAGGAAAAACGGCTTTAGTTACAGGGTGCAAAAGAGGTATAGGTAAGGCTATGGCAGAGGCCCTTGCAGAGGCAGGAGCCGACATTATTGGCGTATCCGCCAATTTAGAGCTATCAGGAAGTGATGTAGAAAAATCTATAACCTCGCTTGGCAGGAAATTCTACGCATATCAATGCGATTTTAGCAATCGCAATTCACTTAAACTATTTATTGATCAGGTAAAAAGAGATCACCCGATAATAGATATTCTTGTAAATAATGCAGGAACAATTTTAAGAAAACCTATATCCGAACATCCTGATGAGTATTGGGATGAAGTGGTCGCCGTAAATCAATCAGCTCCTTTTATCCTTACCAGGGAAATTGGAAAAGAAATGGTTTTGCGTGGACAAGGAAAGGTAATTTTTACAGCTTCTCTGCTAACGTTTCAAGGTGGCATTACCGTGCCTGGTTATGCAGCCAGTAAAGGGGCAATTGGCCAGTTAACAAAAGCTTTTGCTAATGAATGGGCAGCTAAAGGGGTAAATGTAAATGCAATAGCACCCGGATATATTTCAACCGATAATACAACTGCACTGAGAGCTGATGAGAACCGTAGTCGCTCTATTATGGAGCGTATTCCTGCAGGGCGATGGGGTGAACCAGAAGATTTTAAAGGTCCAATAGTTTTTCTGGCTACAGAGGCCTCATCTTATATGCACGGCACCGTGATGACAGTAGATGGGGGATGGATGGGCAGATAATGGTATAAAATAATTGAGTAAATGAATTTAAAAAGATTAATACTGGTTTGTAGTTTGCTGATTGGTTATCAAATCACAAATGCTCAGGAAGTATGTCCGATTATCCCTCAGCCAGTAAAGTTTGCTAAAACCGATGGCTCTTTTGTGCTCACTCGGCATACTCCTATACTTGCAGAATCTGAACTTTTAAAATCGGTGGCTCATTATCTTCAACAAGAATTACTGAAAGAGCAGGGTCTACCTTTAAGTGTTGCCAATACATCAAAAGAACCYGGGGTAAAATTAGTACTTACATCAAAAAAGAGCTCAGACATATACACTTTGGAAATCAATTCAAAAGGAGTTGCAATAACAGCTAGTGATGCTGAAGGGGCTTTCTATGGGGTTGTGTCGTTGCTGCAGATTGCCAGACAGTCGAAAAATCTAAAAGGTTCACTTTCGTTAGAAGGATGGAAGATACAGGATAGTCCTTTATACGAATGGCGAGGTTTGATGCTTGATGAATCAAGACATTTCTTTGGTGTAGCAAAAGTTAAATCTATTCTGGATTGGATGGCTTTCTATAAATTGAATCGTTTCCATTGGCACCTTACCGATGAGCCTGCATGGCGTATTGAAATTAAAAAATATCCGGGACTCGCTCTAATTGGTGGCATTGGTGATTTTTTGAATGGAACTTTACCCTCACAGTATTATACGCAAGAACAGGTGAAGGAAGTAGTCGCTTATGCGGCCCAGAGATTTATTACTGTTATTCCAGAGATAGATATGCCAGGACATGCTTCTGCCGCGAACCGCGCATATCCAGAATTTAGTGGAGGTGGGTCTGAAGGACATCCTGAATTCACATTCAACCCTGGTAAAGAAGGTACTTATCAATATCTTTCAAATATCCTGCGCGAAACCAATGCATTATTTCCTTCAGGAATGATTCACCTTGGGGGCGATGAGGTAAGCTATGGCAATCAGCAATGGTCTACAAATGCGGATATTAAAACGCTAATGCAAAGTAAAGGACTGGCAAATGTTAAAGAAGTAGAAAAATACTTCATGAAACGTATGGCAGATTCGGTATACAGTATGAATGCGAAATTACTTGTGTGGGATGAGATGGCGGAAGTTGATCTCCCTAAAGACAAGACAATTATCTTCTGGTGGAGACATGATAAACCCGATATGTTAACTCTATCTCTTAAAAAGGGATACCAAACTGTCCTGTGTCCGAGACTGCCATTTTATTTTGATTTTGTTCAGGATAGCACCCATAATTACGGCCGCAAATGGAGCAATAAATTATACAATGCATTAGAAAGCGCTTACTCCTTTTCCCAGGATAATTACTTAGATGGTTCAGTAAGTAAAAAACAGATCTTGGGCATACAAGCTGATCTATGGACCGAGACGATTCAAAGCGATCAACGATTAGATTACCTGTTGTTTCCGCGAATAACTGCACTTGCAGAAGCTGCATGGAGTAAAAACGCAAAGGATTTCCAAGCATTTATTCAGCGTTTAAAAAAGCATATGCCGCTGTTTCAGCAAGCATCAATTTATTATTATGATCCATTTAATCCGAATTTAACAACAGTGCTATAATAATTCTGCGCAAAGCCCTCACCTTTAATCGTTACAATGGATCCAGCAACGGCAGATGTTGGTGTAAAAGAAGTAATAGCGGGTCCAAGCATTTTAAATTCTTTAGCTATTGTATATTTTTTTCCGGCAAATTCCAGATAAAGTTTTACATTCCCCGCATTAATTCCTCCTGGAACGGCTATTTTTAAATTTGTTGCGGAAGTAGCGGCGCCAGAAGAAGGTATAGTTCCAAAGTAAACATAATAACTCTGATCTTTAATAAAATTTCCTGTAATATCTATTTCCATACCAGGAGCACCGGATGCAGGCGAAAAATTAGTAAATGCATAAGAAAGGACTTTAAGCTTCTTAGGTGCGGTTACCGTATTTGGACCTGATTTAAAGGTAATTGTATAATCACCTGCTGACAAGCTTTCAGGAACGATCATAGTAAAACCACCTTGATAATCAGGAAAAACTTGCGCATCCGTGCTTCCAATAGTAGCAGTAGGCATCCCTTGATTATGTTCGAAATTGCCTGGGAAATTATTACCGGAAATTGCAACTGAAGTTCCGGGTAAAGTGACCGCTGGATTCAGGCCAGTTATTACTGGAGGAGTAACTGTAAACTCGCCTGGTAAAACAAATTTTTTATCGGCTAATCTTACTGAAACTTCTGATTTCACCTCAACGGTAGAAGGCACGGATATTTGAGGGATGCTTCCATATAAGGTATTTACCTGTATGTTTCCAAAAAATATGCTAAAAGTACTTGGGTAATTATAGTAGTCAGGAAGATTGTCACCCGTAAAAGTAACCAGTGTACCTATTGGTCCTGATTTTGGAGAAAAATCTTTAACATTGGCGTATATAGTAAAACCATTTGAAACTGAAACCTTCTGTCCGCTAATGCTTACTTCTATACTAAGCTGATTACCATGTCTTGCTTGAATCCCTTGAGGTATCTCAGCTACAATTTCTGTATCGGAAATAGATAGTACTTTGGCCTTTATGTTATTAAAGGTAACTTCAATTGCGCTATCGGATTCTATATAGAATTTTCCGGTAATCTTAACCTGATCTCCCACTTTTCCGGAATTTGGACTAACATTCCCAGCCTGTTGAGTAGGTAGGTTTATTTGTATAGTTTTCCCTAATGCAGTTCCTTTTTCATCTGTTATATAAGCCCTGACAAAAAGGGTTGATTGATAATATGGACTATTTAGGCTAAGGTTACGGACTTCCTTTGTAAATTCTCCTTGAGGTACATCTTTACCTAAAGAAACTTTTGTTCCTTTTACATCACTAACATCTGATGTTGTACTGTATATAAAACCGTAGTCAGAAGGATTAAAATTACCTTTACTAACAATGTTGCCAATAAAGGTTGCAGCGTTTGGCGCCAGTGCAGTCGCTGATAACGTTTGAATTTCCGGACCGGTAAGATTGTCTTTTTTGCAGCTTTGAAACTGAAGTAAAGAAATTAAAGTAATCGCTATTAGTAATATATTCTTTTTCATATCGAGTTCCGTATTAAAATGAATAGCCAATACGGACGCCATTTATTAGTGTAGGGCCAAATGTTGATGCAGATTTCTTTCCTGTATCGTTGAAGTTGGTAGTCGGTTGCCCTGTGCCAGTATTTTGTCCCGTAACTGTGGTTCGAATATTTTTATATTCCGTTTTTGATAAGTTAAAATTGAACTCATAACCAAAAAAGAAATCTTTGGCAATATAAAAATCAAAGCCTGTAATTAGATTGATGCCATATCGAGTGTATGCATTTTCTTGAAGTTGAGTGTAATAGCTCTGATTGTTTGGTAAATAGATTGTCTCGAGCCAGCCATTTTTAATGGATGTAGAAACGCCATTGTCCTTAATTTCCTGATTTGCAGATTTACTGCTTACCGAAATATCTGCAGCGATGTAGGGGGATAAGCGCCTGGTGCCTTTGAAATGTTTTTCAACACCGAAATTAAGTCCAATTAAAGTGCTTTTTCTTTCATTTTTAACAAAAATACCCTGTGGCCCGTAGGGATTATTTACGTTTGCGGTTGAATCCTTTTGACTTGCGTGAAAACCTAGTCTTAAAGCAATGTCGGGGCTAATAAAATATCTTACCTTAATCTGATTAAGAGAGTTGTTTAAGCTTAAGTTTCCTTTAAAGGGATTGAAATTAAGTTCTGTAACTATTGCACCTGTAGTTGGCTTTAGAGATTGGGTAGTTTTATCAACAGTTGTGTAAGATAGATCAGTTATAACTGTGTCAGTTTTAACTTTTGGCGTTTGGGCATAGCATGCCGTTGTAGCAATTGCAAGCGCAATTGAAAAGAGCGTTTTCTTCATGTCGTTAATTTTTACGCAAAAGTATAAAACAATTTGCTCAATATTATTTTCTGGCGCTATTTAATTTAATTGTAAACTTTTAGTGCCTAAGCCCAATATTTCTAAAACTGTTGCACAGTATCAATAATAATCGTATTTTTGCCCGGCAAATAGTAACTCATAAATTATTTGCTATGCAACTCGATCCCAATAAATTTATCGCCGAAGGTCTAACATACGATGACGTATTATTAGTACCAGCTTACTCTGAAGTTCTGCCACGTGACGTGGATACAGGGAGTTTCCTTACAAAAAAAATACGTATTAATGTTCCTGTAGTTTCTGCTGCAATGGATACTGTAACTGAATCTGGATTGGCTATTGCCATTGCCCAGGCAGGTGGTATCGGTATGCTTCACAAAAACATGAGCATCGAGCGTCAGGCAGAGGAGGTAAGAAAAGTAAAACGCTCAGAAAGCGGAATGATCCAGGATCCTGTTACTTTAAGTAAAGATGCCAAGGTTGCCGATGCTTTTCAGATCATGAAAGAGTTTAAAATAGGTGGAATTCCTGTTATAGATTCAGATGGTAAATTGGTTGGTATAATTACCAATAGAGATTTGCGCTTCCAAAAAGATATGCAACGTAAAGTTTCTGAAGTGATGACTAGCGAAAACCTGATCACTGCTGCAGAGGGTACAACTCTTTTACAGGCAGAGGAAATTTTACAGGATTATAAAATTGAAAAACTTCCTGTAATTGATAAAGAAGGTAAACTAGCAGGATTAATCACTTTTAAGGACATTCAAAAATATAAAAACTATCCTAAAGCTTGTAAAGACGAACGCGGCAGATTACGTGTAGGTGCTGCAGTAGGTGTAGCTGCTGATAACATTGATCGTGTTGCTGCACTGGTACAAGCAGGAGTTGATGTAGTTACAGTTGATACTGCTCACGGTCACTCTAAAGGTGTTATCGATATGGTTAAGGCCATTAAAGCTAAGTTCCCCGACTTACAGGTTATTGCAGGTAATATTGCTACAGCGGAAGCTGCAAGAGCTTTGGCAGCTGCCGGAGCTGATGCAGTAAAAGTGGGTATTGGTCCAGGTTCTATCTGTACTACCAGAATCATTGCTGGTGTTGGTGTACCACAGTTATATGCAGTTTTTGAATGTGCTCAGGCATTAATTGGCACAGGAATTCCTGTAATTGCTGATGGTGGTATCAAACAAACAGGAGATATTGTTAAAGCTATAGCAGCCGGAGCTAGCTCTATTATGGCAGGATCTTTATTCGCCGGAGTAGAGGAGTCGCCAGGTGAAACCATCATTTACGAAGGACGTAAGTTTAAATCTTACCGTGGTATGGGCTCTGTTGAAGCAATGCAACAAGGATCAAAAGACCGTTACTTCCAGGATGAGGAAGATGTAGTTACCAAATTGGTGCCGGAAGGTATTGTTGGTCGCGTACCTTATAAAGGAACATTGGCCGAGGTGATTTATCAATATGTAGGAGGCTTAAGAGCAGGTATGCACTATTGTGGTGCTGCAACTATTGAAGATTTACAGAAAGCTAAATTTGTACGCATTACAGCTGCCGGAATGAGAGAGAGTCATCCTCATGATATTTCAATCACTAAAGAAGCTCCAAATTATTCACGTTAATAATTTGGATTAAATAATTCAAAAAAGGGCCTGAATCAGTGGTGATTCAGGCCCTTTTTTGCGTTAAAACAGACTACTTTACCAGAGTCTAAGTTGAGTATGATATGTGGTAGGAGTTATAGAAACTCATCTGGGCCCAATTCCCAGGTCCAGGGTTTTTTAAAGCTCGAAAAAGTACGCAGCGTTTTAAATGTTAAATTCTGTTCAATAATCTCGTTTCCTGAATCCTTATTATTGATTTTACCAATAGTAATAATGCGTTTCTTGTTTACAAAATCATACTTTTTACTATTCATATCACCAGATCCGCTATGATAAGAGTAATTGCTTGCCTTGGTAAGCTGCCAATCTTTATCCTGATATTTAAAGCTGTAATTAAGTTTCCATCTCCAATTTGCGCCTCCTTCAAAAGCGAGGTTGAGTACATTATCTGCGATAACCAAAGGACGGAGGGGATCACCCATTGAGCCACCTTCTTCTGATCTTAAAATAAAATTGTTGTTTTGGGTAACTAATTTGTAATTTCTGCCCGATTTAAAATAGACTGCCAGCATCCTGGGTCTTTGGATTTCGGTGATAAGTTCTGTTGTATTATCTCCATACGCCCTGTTTTCTTTAACAGCAGCGTAAAACTCATAAATCAAGGCCAGATCTTCAACTTTATCATTATTCAAATCTCCGTACACAGAATCTATAACCTTCCATTGAGCTGGTATAAGTGATTTTATGGTTTTTCCTTGAGGGTTAAGCACCGGATACTTGAAAGATTGAGCATACGTAGTAGCATAGCCGCAAAATAATAAAAGCGTAATTAGTCCTATTCTCATATTTATATACAACGATTAAATATGATGATTTATTCTAAATATCGGTTTAATAAAAAGCACAAAAGCCGGAATCCTCCGGCTTTTGTGTGTATTAGCTATATATGTATCGTGATTTATTGAACCACTTTACCGTCTTTGTCGATCTTAAGAGATCCTGTTTCTTCTCCTTTTTTAACATTGATCAAGTAATACTCAGATTTGTCTGCGTTAACAACAAGGAATGCTGCAGTTGGAGTCCATTCTTTTGCTGGTTCAGCTTGTAAAGTTTTTTGAACCGGCTCAGGTAGGTCTTTTAATTCAACTGGAGTTTTTGTAGTACTATCTTGTCTTACAGCAACTTCTACTGAGTTTTTAATGTCGCTTGCTTTTACTGTTGTTAATCCGGCTACTGCTAAAAATGCTGCTGATAAAATGATCTTTCTCATAATACTTATTTTAAATTTCAATTAATATTCTTGTTAATTATGTTTAGACTATGCTACATAATAGTGCCTAAGTATATGTTTTTTGGCACCAGTCTGATTTTCAGTGGTTTATTTTATTGGCGGTTTCGGAAAGCTGTGGAGTTCCTCTACAGATTGTTGAATATTTCTATCTTTGTATAAAAAAAGACCATGTCAATTACATCAGACGAAGAACTTTCAGGAATGCAACAGATCAGTAATGCGATAGCAGAAACCCTTAAACAAATGAGGGAACATGCTGCTCCAGGTATGACAGCTAAAGAATTGGATGATTTTGGAGGAGCAATTTTAAGCGCCTTAGGCGCAAAATCGGCACCTAAGCTGACTTATGACTTCCCTGGATGGACGTGCATAAGCGTGAATAATGAGATTGCTCATGGTATTCCTACAGAAAATAAAGTTTTTAAAGAAGGCGATATCATTAATATTGATGTATCTGCCGAGTTAAATGGCTTTTGGGCTGACAATGGCGGTTCTTTTATTTTAGGGGAAGATATAAATGAGCTTCAGCCGCTTGTAGATGCATCAAAACAAATATTGCGTAAAGCCATAGATCAGATAAAAGGAGGAGTAAAGATTGCAGATATCGGTAGATTGATTGAAACAGAGGCCCGTAAATTTGGATATAAGGTGATAAAAAACCTTGCCGGACATGGAGTAGGTAGAAGTTTACACGAAGAACCGCATGAGATCTTGAACTGTTATGATAGATTTAATACTACACGCTTCAGAAAGAATTCTATTGTAGCTATTGAAACATTTATTGCCACCGCTTCAACTTATGCTGATCAGGAAAAGGATGGATGGACATTGGTTGGTAATAAAGGTGGCTATGTCGCGCAACATGAACATACTATAATGGTTACAGATGGTAAGCCGGTTATCCTTACTGCCGTAAATAATATTTGGGAATAACAAGGATACAGCGCAAACTAAAATGGTTGCGCTGTATGTTAGCCATTAGCTGGTAGTTCCAGCATCAATTGTAATTATTGAGCCTGTGGTGTAGCCACTGTCGGGGTTTGCTAAATAAGCTACCACATCTGCTATATGCTCTGGTTTGCCATATTTTTTTATTGCCATTAAGCTTCGCTGAAAGTCTGCATGTTCTGAGGTCTCAGGGTTCATATCTGTATTTATAGGACCCGGTTGTATCAGATTAACAGTAATTTCTCTCGGGCCCAAATCACGCGACAGGCCTTTTGTAAGTCCACTTAGGGCAGATTTGCTCATTGCATATAATGTGCCCTGGGCAGCAGGTACTTTATCAGCCATATTACTTCCTATGGTTATGATCCTACCCGAGTTTTCCATCTTTTTCGCAGCAATTAGACAGGCCTCCACTACAGCTTTTACGTTTACTGCCATAGTGATGTCATAATCAGCGAGGGTATGTTCTTCAAATGGTTTCCCAATGTAAACACCTGCGCTGTTAACTAAAATATCTAATTTCCCAAAAGTTGTAATTGCCTCTTGTATTGCGGCTGTTATTTCTCCTTCAATAGCGTTATCTGCTTTAACTGCCAAAACTTTTGAACCTATTTCTGTTAGCTCATTAACTAATGCGTCTGCTTTTTCTTTCCCATTTACATATGTGAAAGCGACAGTTGCACCTTCTTTTGCAAGTCTTTTTACAATTGCAGCTCCTATACCACGACTTCCACCTGTTACTACTGCTACTTTGTTTTTCAAATGTTCCATATCTGTTTTCTGTAATAAATATTAGTTTAAATACTTATTGCAAAGGTATATTTGTACTTTTACAATTGTATGTACTGATAAAATTGTATAGTACTAACATAAATGTAAGTAATGAGAAAAGAGAGCTCTACAAACCTTGAAAACGAGGTGCAGATAAATGCTAGTTGTGGTATGGCCTATACTTTAGACTTAATTGGCGGTCGTTGGAAGCCCACTATATTGTGGCGTCTGTTAAATTGTGGAAGTTTAAGGTATAGTAAACTTCGTAAATCAATGCCTAATATTTCCGAGAGGATATTGATTTTACAGCTTAGAGAACTGGAAAATGATGGTTTGGTAAGTAGAATGATCTACCCTGAGGTTCCGCCCAGGGTAGAATATAAGCTTACAGAGTTAGGATTGCGGCTTGAGCCGGTTCTCCGGTTATTGTCCGACTGGGGGGATGCTAACCGCCCTACAGGGGATTAGAACTTACACCTTCGAAAGTGATTTTGATAGGTTTGATCAGTCCGTTTTCATCGAATTCCATTTTATCTATGCAGGTAACCCTATGATTACCATTGGTTTCTCCTAATGGACGACGGTGGTATATAATGTAATAATCACCAGTTTTTGGATTCTTGATTACAGAATGATGACCTGCGCCGGTAGCGATAGATGGATCTTGCTTTAAGATCTTATCTATACGTTTAAATGGACCCAAAGGTGAATCTGATATGGCGTAAGCTACTGAATAATCCGGACCGGTCCATCCACCTTCAGACCACATGAAATAATACTTTCCATCTTTGATAAACATAAAAGCTCCCTCAACATATCCCTTAGGCGTTACCTCTTTATAAGTTGTTCCATCAGGGAACGGCACAATGCTTTTAAAATCATCACTTAATTTTACAACGTTGCAATGAGACCAGCCACCATAAAATAGATAGTATTGTCCGTCTTTATCTTTAAAAACATATTGATCAATTGGTTGTGCACCATTATGAAATTTATCGATCAGTGGTTTTCCTATAAGATCTTTAAATGGGCCGTTCGGTTTATCTGAAACGGCAACACCTATACCACCAATTTCATTATCATTTTGAATGTCATTAGCACCAAAAAAGAGATAATATTTATTTCCTTTTTTAGTAATTGACGGTGCCCATACAGCTTTTTTAGCCCATTTAACATTGCTTGTATCAAGAATGTGCGGATGTTTTTTCCAGGTAACAAGATCTTTGGAACTATAGGCGTCCATAAATGTCTGTTCTTCATATTTGGCAGAAAAGGTTGGGTAAACCCAATATTCTTTGCCGAATATAGCTCCCTCAGGATCGGCATACCAACCTGGAAATATTGGATTTCCAGAAGTCTCTTTTGATTTTTTTTGTGCGGATAGGGAAAGTGCTATGAACGAAAGGCAGAGCAAAAGTTGATACTTCTTCATTTTTAATGTGTTTGGATCGTATAATGTGTTTAAACTTAATTAAAGCCTAAGGTATCGTTTTATATCTTTTTTCACTAATACTCTATTAAATCCATAGATTTTATTTGTTTTTAACAAAAATGCAATTACATTTGCGTTGAATTGATAAGAAACAAAACCAAACAATGAAAAGAATTTTACACTTAAAAAAAGAAATTGCGCTCTGCAGTCTAAATCGATTGAGATTTTCTTCTCACTGTTGTTGCTGTTCCATGCAATAGCATTTCAAGCTATAAAGAAATAATAAAGACAGGATTAGAATCCTGCCTTTATCAAAGCATTCAGTACGCAACGCCAATCACTTACTGAAATGCCAACTCGTTTCAACCAATAGAATTTTATTAATTAAAACTTTTTAAAGTTATGCAAAATTTTAAAAAGGGTAAGCATTTGTATAGTGCTTATTCCTTGTTAAAAAAGACACTGCTATTGAAGAGCAGTATCGTGGTAATGATCTTATTACCGCTCATTTCCTTCTCCCAAACTCAACCTCTTATTAATTCTACTCTTAAAGGTCAAATTATTGACGCTGTAACAAAGCTTGGAATCCCTGGGGTAAGTATCCACATTACCGGTACTACACATGTTGTCCAGACAGACAAAAATGGAAAGTTCGATTTTGTTACCGGTCAGAAATTCCCTTATACTTTAGAAATTACTTATGTAGGCTACGAAAAAAAACAGGTTGTGGCCAATGGAAGCCCAATCCTGGTAGAATTAAAAGAGAGTGCAAGTCAGCTAAATGACGTTGTAGTAGTTGGGTATGGTGCCCAAACGCGTAAAAGTGTTGTAGGCGCTATTGTTAAGGTAAATGCTGCCGAAACGAAGCAGATTCCTGTAGCCAGTTTTGATGCCCAGTTACAAGGTAGGGCGGCAGGTGTCCAGGTGGGAACTTACTCAGGTTCTCCGGGAGAAGGTGTAAAAGTACAGGTGCGAGGTACCGCTTCTATTAACGCGAGTAACGAGCCATTATATGTTATTGATGGTGTATTTGTGAATAACAACTCTTTGTCGACTCTTGATCTGGGTGGGAAAAAAACATCGCCCCTGGCGGATATCAATCCCGCGGATATTGAAAGCATTGAAGTACTGAAAGATGCGAGTGCTATTGCAATTTATGGTTCTCGTGGAGCCAATGGAGTTATTTTAGTAACCACTAAAAGAGGAGAGTACCTTTTAGGTAAAACAAAATACAATTTAGAGATATCACATGGCTGGCAAAAGGCAGATCCTGATCGATTATGGGAACTCACTACCGGTCCGGAGCACGCCATGTTGGTTAATGAACAGTGGATAAATTCAGGTAAAGACAAGCCTAGCCTAAATCAAACCTACGAGAATCGTCCATTCAGACCAGTAACAGATGTTATTAATGGTGTTCCAGGAAGGGGTAACCCAGAAGATCAGCAAACTTATGATCGATTAAGCAGGGTTTTCAGGACTGCGCAGGTTAAGAATTATGACCTCAGTATTCAAGGTGGAAGTGAGAAGATCCGTTATAATATAGGTGCAGGCTATACCGATCAGKAAGGGATATTAAAGCCAGCTGATTTTCAGCGTGGAAGTTTTAAGCTAAATCTTGATAGCAAGCTGAATGATAAAGTAACCCTTAGTTCAAGTAATGGTGTTTACAGAACATTCAGACAGCAAGTTAGAGGTGGCGCCGGTCAGCAGGCCGGACATTTACTTGCCGCATTGCATCACCCGACTTATTTACCTTTATACAATGCAGATGGAACGCCAGCCAGAGGTTCTATTTATGAAAATATTGATAACCTTGTAAATACTGATATTACCAATATCTCAACCACAAGCATTCGGTATATAGGTAATCAGTTTATAGAAGTTAATATTTTACCCGGTCTTAAGTTTAAATCTTCAATTGGTTTAGATTACGATAACTATAATGAACGTGAGTTCTTTAACGATCAAACAATTATTGGTGGCAGCCCCAATCCATTGGGTTATAGAAAAGAGGTGTTTACTACCAGCACAATTATTCAGAATGAACAAACATTATCCTATGTAAAGGCACTTAATTCGAGACAAAATATTACTGTTTTAATTGGAAATAGTATTCAGAGTACCGATGTTAAAGTAGCTCAGGAAGTAGGGCAGGGTTTCCCAAATAATTTCTTTCAGCAAATCTCTGCTGCTTCTGTAAGAACAGCAGATCAGAGAAGGTCGAAGTCTACACTTGCTTCATTTTTTGGTAGGCTGAACTACAGTCTCGATAACAAATATTTTCTTGAAGGCGTAATCAGAGCTGATGGTTCATCTAAATTTGGTGCCAATAATCGCTGGGGATTCTTTCCAGGTATAGGCGCTTCATGGAGGATCAAACAGGAAGCCTTTCTACAAAATTCAGAAACTATATCTGAATTCAAGCTTAGGCTAAGTGCCGGTTCTGCCGGGAATCAAAATGGTATTAATGACTATGCCGCATTGGGTTTATGGTCTGGCTCGGCGGCGTATCCTGATAACCTGACAAGCGGACCTAAACCTGGCGTAGCACCTGCTCAATTAAAAAATCCTGACTTGAAATGGGAAAAAACCACTACCTACAACGCAGGAATTGATTTGGGTTTATTTAAGGATAGGTTGTTTCTGAATTTTGATGCTTACTACAAATACACCACAGATGCTTTGCTTTATTTGCCTGTGCCACAGTCAACAGGGTATTCAAGCACATTAGCTAATGCCGGTGAAGTAAGTAATAAGGGAATTGAGCTGGCAATAACCGGAACAATTATTAAATCTAAGGACTTTGAATGGTCAGCAAATTTTAACATTTCAAGAAATGTAAACCGCGCGGAGAAACTGGTTAGCCCCATCACCTTTGAAGCCAGAGAGTATAGAAGAACACAGGAAGGGGCTGCACTAGGAAGTTTCTGGTTATACAAACAGCTATATGTTGACCCTACAACCGGAGATGCTATATTTCAACATGCCGATGGAACCACAGGAACTACTGTGACCACGGCAGATCGTCAGCTGATGGGTAATCTCATTCCTGATTTCTTTGGAGGTTTTTCTAATAATATCAGCTATAAAGGATTTGATTTTAACGTATTGTTTACTTACCAATATGGCAATAAAGTATTCAATTTTAACAAATACATTTTGGAAGGTGGGGGCACAAGAGATGCCTCCAGATCGATTTTAAAGAGCCAACTGAACAGGTGGCAAAAAGAAGGAGATATAACCAATACTCCTCGAGTTACCAGTGTGGGTAATAATTACAACATCGAACAGAACAGCAGATATCTGGAGGATGGATCTTTTATCAGACTTAAAGCTGCCTCTTTAGGTTATACTTTGCCTGCATCAGTAACTTCTAAAGTAAGGTTGGGCAAAGTAAGGCTGTATGTTTTGGGAACTAATCTTTGGCTTAAAACAAAATATTCAGGTGCTGATCCGGAAAGTTCGGGTAGTGCAGGTCAGAATCTCGACGGTTTGGATACAGCCACACCACCACAACCAAGAGGAATTCAGTTTGGAGCCAACATTTCATTTTAATACTAGAATCATGAATACTAAAAATAAAACACTCCTATTTTTATTGCTGATCAGTTCATCACTGTTCTCCTGCAAAAAATATTTAGAAGTTTCACCATACGATACCATACCCGATGAAACTACGATCTACGATAGATCATCAGCAGAAGCTGCAGTAAGAGGCGCTTACCGCGGATTGGCAAGTCTTAATTATGGAAGTGCTTTCCAGAATACAATACTTCAATCGGGTGGAGACATTAAATCACTAAACAATGCCCAAACGGATTTGAATGTAATCAATTATGATCTGCGGTCAGATATTGCATTCTTATCTACCTACTGGGGGAACTTCTACAACACCATTAACCGCACCAATCATATTATTGAAAAGGTGCCTCTGGTAACAGATAATAAGCTTGGTAATGATCTTAAAAATCAGCTGTTAGGTGAGGCTTATGCCATTAGGGCCTTATCTTATTTTGATCTTGCCCGGGTGTTTGGCAATGTGCAGATATTTTTAACACCAACTAATGTGGTGGCTGATAAACTAGGCGTTAAGCAAAGTACACAGGCGGAAGTGTTTGCTCAGGTACTCGAAGATTTAAACAAGGCAGAACCCTTGCTGCCTACTACTATTGTGAGGAACAGGATAACCAGGTCTACAGCAATTGCATTGAGAGCCAGACTTTATCTATATCAGAAAAAATATACTGAGGCCGAAGCCGATATCAATACTGTTTTGGCAAATCCCGGGTATAAATTGATTAAACCTTTTAATCTTGCTGCGGGAACATCAGAGTCTGTATTAGAACTTTCTTACAGTGTAAATGATGTTAATGCGGGTTACGCTCAATGGAATACCAGTAACAGGGCACTTGAACCAAAAGCAGTAATTCACAATCTTTTGAATGATMCTGCTATTGGTGGTGATCGTAAAATCCTTTCTGTGAAAAATGCTGCAGGACAATTTATTGGTGGTATTTATCCCACTAACACTTCTGCTGGATACATTATCAGAACGGCAGAATTATTTCTTAACAGGGCCGAAGCACGTGTACTTAAAACGGTACCTGATTTAAGCGGTGCAATTGCAGATATAAATGCGGTAAGGGTTAGGTCGAGCGTGCCTGAAATAAGCGCAAGTCTGAATAAGGATGAAGTATTGTTAGCTATAGAAAATGAGAGGCGTGTAGAGTTTGCCCTGGAACCTTTCAGGTGGTTTGATTTGGTCAGAACRGGTAGAGCCCCTGCAGTCCTGAACCTGAACGATCCTAATAAATACATTTTTCCAATACCGGCAGGAGAGATCATTGCCGATCCATCACTTGTTCAGAACCCGGGTTACGGCAGAAATTAAAATTTTAACATCATTAAAATATATTTGTTATGAGCAAAATAACAACCAACACAAACAATGAATCACGGGAGTGGAAACCCTGGGAAAAGAATTTGTTCCGGTTCTTCTTTATCTTTCTCGTGATACAGATTATTCCTATAGACTGGAAGTTCTACAAAGAGCTATTCTCTATCAATTGGCTTCACCTCCATTTTCACGATCTGTTTAAGTTAACTAAGTACCAACCTCAGTTTTTTTCTGACAATCAAATTGCTGAATGGGGTATTGGAGGTTTTGCAAACTGGGTAGTATTTATCGGTATTGCAGCCGTAGGTGCTGTCATTTGGGGTAAAGCAGATGCCCAAAGAAAGGAATATACCAAGTTATATTACTGGTTAAGGGTATTGGTGAGATATCGCCTTGCGTTTGTACTGGTTACTTATGGCTTTATTAAATTTTTTCCGTTGCAGATGCCATATCCTTCGTTAAGTAATCTGCTGACTAATTATGGAGATTATTTTGCCTGGAAAATATATTTCCAAACGGTAGGCATAGCACCTAAGTACGAATCTTTTTTAGGTTTTGTTGAAATACTTGCTGCCTTCTTGCTTTTTAACAGGAAGACAGTCACGTTTGGTGTAGGACTAATATTCGGTTTTTTAGGGAATGTAGCGGTAGCAAATGGATTTTATGATATAGGTGAGCAAGCGCTAAGTACTTTTATTGTGCTCTTAGCAACTTTCTTATTTGTATACGATATCCCCAGATTATATGATCTGCTCATTAAAGAAACACCGGCTTATGCCAATAAATTTATTCCAAAATTTACGGATAGTCGTTTAAGAAATGCGCGGAAAGGATTAAAAATAGCATTTCTGGCCTTTGTTGTACTCTTTGCATATAAGGCTTATGATAATTACACAAATGATCCTTATAAAATACCTCATACACCAGGTTTAAGTAAAGCATTTGGGTATTATAATGTAAAGGAGTTTGTATTAAATAAAGATACTATACCATACTCCAAAACTGATCCGAACAGATGGCAGGATGTGGTTTTCGAAAAATGGTCGACACTAACGATTAAAGTGAATCGCCCCGTTAAAATAGACTTGTCGAGCGGCGAAGAAGTTCATGAAAAAGATATTGATAGAAACTATGAACTGGCAGGATATGCCGGTCGCCACTATTTCTACTATGATGCCGATACTGTAAACCATACGCTTTCATTACAGAATAAGAATAAAAATCAACGGAATGAAAAGCTTCAGCTCAAGTATGAGCGGCCAAATGATTCCACAATAGTACTGTCGGGTATTAACGAAAACAGAGATTCGATACATGTGGTTCTTGCCAAAATAAATAAGAAGTATATGATGTTCGAGGGTCGCCGTAAACCTGTAAAAATCTAGTTGTCACTTAAAAGAAATTAAAATGTCCACATTAGAGATAAACCTGGATGCTCCTGCAGAAACAGCAGCAGCAGACAAACAAGAGCAGGAAGTAGTTAAAGAATCGCCTAAAACCGGCAAATGGAAGAACTATCAGAAAATAGCATTTCGGATAGGCTTTTTGTATATGCTTTTTTTGTGTATTCCCACTTATCCAAAGTTTTATGAAGAGCTTTTCGCTTTAAAGTTTTCGAAGATCACTTATCATGATTTTCAAGCCATAGTAGCGTTCTGGCCCCCACAGATTGTAACCATAGAATCAGAAGAAGGGGTGTTTGGGTTATTAAATTATATTAATTTGATTCTGCTATTTGCAGGATCTATTGTTGGAGGATTGATCTGGACAGCTTTTGATAAGAAATCCACAGAATATAGTAAGCTTTATTATTGGATCCGGGTACTTGCTCGTTATCGCCTGGCATATGGGATGATTGGATGGGGATTAAAGAAAGCTTTTCCGATGCAAATGGTTTTCCCTACAGTTGGGATGCTAAATACGCCATTTATCGATATGGCGGAGAAGAAGTTATATTGGTCGCACGTTGGTGTTTCTTTCTGGTATACTGTATTTCTTGGATTCGCCGAAATCCTTCCCGGACTGTTGTTGTTAAATAGAAAAACTTCTCCTTTGGGAGCGGCACTAGCGGCTGTGGTAACATTTAACATCTGTATTGCCAACCATGCTTATGATGCTGGTGTAGCAGTTCCTGCGGCTTATTTTGCCATTATTGGTATATTTATAGTGTGGTACGATTTACCTAAAATCTGGAATCTGCTGGTAAATGAAAAAGACATCTTACCTTACCGTTATCAGCCGGTTATCTCCGAAAAATGGCAGCGCAATCTCGCCGCAGGTGTAAAATGGACTTTTAATTTCTTGTTTGTTCCGGTTGCGGCTGGTTTGTGGGCATATGGTTTTTTTAACGGAAACAATTATAACATCCCGAGTACTCCCGGATTAGCGGGAGCAAAAGGCTATTATAACGTAACAGAATACAGGTTAAATAACAAGGTAGTTCCTTATACCCCTCAAGACTCCATACGCTGGCAAGATGCAACATTTGAAGGTTGGTCGTCATTAAGCTATAAAACCAATCGTGGGGCCATTGCCGACCGCATGATTGGTTATTCTCCGCTCCGTGTAAAGAATGATAAAAAGAATAATAGACTTAATCAGGTAAATACTCAAGATTCTGATCAGTTAGACAAGCTAAAGAAAAACCGTGACCTGGGGGTAACCAGATGGGAGGTTGGTGGTATGGCCGGTGAACGCAGGTACTTTTTCTATAAAGCAGATACAGTAAACCATATCCTTTATTTGCAGAACAAAAACAAGAATCACAAAGAAGAAACGCAAGTGTTGCACTACAGCAGGCCCACGGCAAATAGAATTATTCTTAACGGAATTAATGAATTTAGAGATTCTATTTATGTAGTCTTAGACAGATCTGATAAAAAGTATCCTTTGGTTGAAGGCCGATATAGTTCAGTAAAGGAATATTAAACCTTAAATTCAATGAGTAATAAAATAATTATAGCCGGAGGAACGGGTTTTTTAGGATCTGCAATAATAAAAGCCTTTCCTGATTATGAAATTGTGGTGCTGACCAGAACGATAAGGAAGAATGAACAGGATATCAGATATGTACTTTGGGATGCCAAAAACATAGGCAATTGGACTAAGGAACTGGAAGGCAGCAAGGCTATAATTAATCTGGTAGGGAGATCTGTAAACTGCCGTTACACAGATGCTAATAAACAGGAAATCATTGACTCGAGAGTGGATGCAACACTAATTATTGGAAAGGCAATAGGAGAATTGAACAAACCGCCTGAAGTATGGGTTAATGCGGGATCTGCAGCTATTTTTGGGAATTCTGGTGATGAAGTGAAAGTTGAAGATTCACTTACAGGAAGTGGTTTTTCTCCGGAAGTTTGTAAGGCCTGGGAGAAAGCTTTCGCTAGATATGATACTCCGAAAACGCGAAAAGTGTTTTTAAGAATAGGGATGGTTTTGCAACAAAATGGTGGCATTTTAAAACCATTCCTGAATATGGCTAAGTTTGGACTAGGCGGCAAAATAGGCACAGGTAACCAATACATGACCTGGATACATGAGCAGGATTTTACGGATCTGATTAGATATACAATCTTAGATGCTGATTTTAAAGGAATTGTTCATGCAGCCAGCCCTTTTCCGGTAACTAATAAAGAATTTATGAAAACGATCAGACAGTCTGTTAACATTCCCTTTGGGTTACCAAACCCTGCTATATTTATTAAAATAGGTGCTGTTTTTATTGGTACAGAGGCAGAACTTGTCCTTTCAGGAAGAAGAGTGGTATCGTCAGTTTTGGAAAAGAATGGATTTAAATTCAAATATCCCTACCTTCACGATGCAGTAACAAGGTTGTTAAACGAAAATAAATTATCATTAAGTAAGAAATAAATTATAGTGGGAAAACCAGATTTTGATGCAGTAGTGGTTGGTTCAGGGCCAAATGGTTTAGCAGCTGCCATAGCATTACAACAGGAAGGCCTGTCGGTACTGATTATTGAGGGAAAGAATGAGATTGGTGGCGGATTAAGGTCTGCCGAATTTACCTTACCTGGCTTTGTGCATGATGTTTGTTCTGCTATTCATCCGCTTGCAATTGGCTCGCCATTTTTTAATACACTTCCGCTTCAGGATTATGGATTGTTTTATACATTTCCAGATCTTGCTGCTGCTCATCCATTTGATGACGGTACGGCGGCTGTCCTGGGAAGTTCTATAGAAGAAACTGCAAGATTGCTTGGCGACGATGAACAAGCCTATCTTAAATTATTAAAGCCGCTTGTTAAAGACTGGCCAGATATAGCAGTCGATGTTCTTGGTCCTTTGCATTTTCCTAAACACCCCATTGCTATGGCTAAATTTGGATTAAATGCACTTACATCGGCAACTTTCTTAGCTAAAAGATTTAAAACTAAAGCCGCAAGAGGATTATGGGCCGGAATGGCAGCACACTCTATTCAACCACTGTCTAACTTAACAACATCGGCAATAGGGTTAGTATTAATGGCTGCGGCACATCTAAAAGGATGGCCTATTCCCGTGGGCGGATCAAAAGAAATTGCAAATGCATTGTCATCTTATTTTATTGCGTTAGGAGGTAAAATTGAAACGGGACGTTATATAAAATCTTTAGATGAATTGCCTTCTTCCCGAACGGTATTATTTGATGTAACACCAAAGCAATTGTTGCAAATAGCTGGTCATAAGTTTTCTTCCATTTATAAATGGCAATTGGAAAGATATCGCTACGGAATGGGCGTTTTTAAAGTTGATTGGGCATTGGATGAAGCCATTCCCTTTACTGCAAAAGAAGCACGTCACGCTGGAACGGTACATATTGGCAATACGCTGGAAGAAATTACCTTATCTGAAAAGCTTAGCTGGCAGGGTAAACATGCCGACAAACCTTTTGTATTACTTGCGCAGCAAAGTTTATTTGATACATCGAGGGCTCCGGAAGGAAAGCATACGGCATGGGCTTATTGTCATGTGCCAAATGGATCGGTAACAGATATGACTGAAACTATTGAAAAACAAATAGAGCGCTTTGCTCCCGGTTTCAGAGATAGGATATTGGCAAAGCACACCATGAATACCGCACAGGTGGAGGCTTACAATCCAAATTATATAGGAGGAGATATTAACGGTGGTGTAATTGACCTTGGACAGATTTTTACAAGACCAGCTTTACGCAGTTCACCTTATCGAACTTCTGCAAAGGGTCTATATCTGTGTTCCTCATCAACTCCTCCGGGAGGGGGAGTACATGGAATGTGTGGTTATCACGCCGCAAAACGCGCCTTAAAAGACGTTTTCTCTATCACAATTTAAAACAAAACAAACACAATACACAAATCAAACTAAATTCAAATGTCAGAAACTAAAAAACTAAACATTCATGAAGATTGGGTAGTAGTTATCCTTGGAGCATTAACAATCATTTTAACGCTTTCAGGACTGCTATTGCCCGTTCCAGTATTTAACTGGTCCAGCATAGCTGATCTCACCTCATCAGTACTTACAGCATCCAACCTTGGGTATATTGGATTGCAATTTATATTGGTAATCATCATAGCTGCATTGGGTTCTTTTTTAACAGGGAAATCTGTTAAAAGCGCAGTGCTAACCTTTCCATCTGTTTACGTTTTAACCATGATAGCGCTTGTGCTTGCAGGCAATAGCCAGGTTAAAGCATTGAATTTGGAAGCAGTAATTTTTAGTCTGGCTATTGGTTTGGCAATCAGTAACTTTTTTAAGTTACCAGAATGGTTTAAATCAGCTTTATCTACCGAGCTGTTTGTTAAAATAGGGTTGGTGTTGTTAGGTACAAGTGTAATCTTTTCTGATGTATTAAAGGCGGGCTCTCTGGGCCTAATCCAAGCCTTGGTTGTAGTGCTTTCTGTATGGTACTTTGCATTTTGGCTGTGTAAAAAAATGAAGATAGATGATGAGTTAACCATGATGATTTCCAGTGCAGTTTCTATTTGTGGTGTATCAGCAGCAATAGCTACATCAGGGGCCATTAAAGGCGATTCAAAAAAACTATCCTATGTGATATCCATGGTACTTATTACGGCAATACCTATGATGATCTTTATGCCTTATATTGCGGCCTACTTTCATTTTCCGCAAGCAGTTACAGGCGCATGGTTAGGCGGTAGTATAGATACAACTGGGGCAGTAGTCGCGTCAGGTTCTTTGGTAGGAGAGGAAGCGTTAAAAATCAGTACCATTGTTAAATTTTCTCAAAATGTATTGTTAGGTATTGCAGCATTTGCGATTTCAGTATACTGGACATACACACAACATCCTGCCGGAAAAGATAAAGAAAGTAAACCAACGCTTAAAGTGATTTGGGAGCGTTTCCCTAAATTTGTAATCGGCTTTATTGCGGCCTCATTATTATTTTCTTTCTTCATTACTCCAGAAGTAAATGCCGAAGTTAAAGGTAGCTTAAAGAACTTACAGGGACTTTGGTTTGTACTTGCCTTTACCAGTATCGGATTAGAAACCAATTTTGCGGACCTGTTTGGTAAGAACAGTAAGAAACCTTTCTATGCCTTTTTAATTGCACAAGGCTTCAATATTATCATCACTTTAATCATAGCATTTATACTTTTTAGGTAGTAGAAAAAGATATTGTATTGAGGGTGCATCATAATTTTATGATACACCCTCAGTAATAACTAAATGTTTTGATCCTGCATATTCAGACGGGGTCATTCCAAACTGTTTAACAAAACATCTTCCAAATTGCGCTTGCGAGCTAAACCCCGTCATAGAAGCAATTTTTAATATTTTGTAGTTTCCTTCAACTAACAATTCTGCTGCTTTTTTAAGCCTTGTTATATTAATCAGTTCATGTGGCGAAAGATTAGAGATCGCCTTTATCTTTCTGTATAATGTTGGTCTGCTCATGTTCATTGCATCTGCCAGCAGATCTACATCTAGTGATTTATTATCAATGTTTTTATTTATAATTTCATTTAGCTTTTCAAGAAATGCTTCATCGGCTTTATTGTATGCCATGCTTTTAATGTGCACCAAAGGAGAGCTGGCAAAGTAATTCTTAATCTTATCACGACTGGCAAGCAGATTTGAAATCTGGGTAAGCAAATGATCCGGAGAAAATGGTTTTTCCAGGTAAGCATCAGCACCAACTTCCAGACCTTCAATTTTAGACTGCAACGTGTTTTTTGCTGTTAACAGGATAATCGGAATATGCGTGTATTCCAGATTGTCTTTAACGGCCTTACACAATTCATAACCATCCATTACAGGCATCATAATGTCGCTGATAATTAAATGAATACTTTTTTGTTTTAAAACATCCAAAGCTTCCTCTCCGTTACCGGTCTGGATTACCTGAAAATCTTTAATCAATTTATCTGTTATAAATTCCCTGATCTCAATGTTGTCTTCAACCAGTAAAATAACAGGAGATTCTATGTTTTTATTTTCTTGTGT
This sequence comes from Pedobacter sp. 05L430, assembly GCF_056397585.1. Taxonomy (NCBI): domain Bacteria; kingdom Pseudomonadati; phylum Bacteroidota; class Sphingobacteriia; order Sphingobacteriales; family Sphingobacteriaceae; genus Pedobacter; species Pedobacter sp. 05L430. The sequence goes on from NZ_JBFTNT010000051.1 coordinate 23,101, forward strand.
AACCTCCCTAACTACTGGTAATTCATCTGGCAGGTCGTCATTTATTTTAAATTCTCTTTCATGATGCTTAGGTAAAACAAGAGAGAATACATTCCAAATGCCATCATTAGTCCTAAGTTGCAATGTTCCCTCATGTAGTTCTGCCAATGAACGGGCTAAGGGTAAACCTATTCCTGTACCTCTTTGATTTTTATTGCTTTCCATTCTATAAAATGGCTCAAAGATTTTTTTATGCATGTTAAACGGAATAAGATCCCCATCGCTTTTTACTTCGATATCAAAATTATTCGGATCTGAATTTAAAGTAATAGCAATCTGTTCAGAGGCATATTTAACCGCATTGTCAATCAAATTACTGAGTATCTTATTTAAAGCTTCGGGGTCTGCATATGCATAAAGTGGTTTCTCTGGTGAATTAACAGTTAACCTAAGCTCCTTTTGTTCCATCGCTGATTTATACCTTAAGCAATTTTCTTCCAGTAACTTGCTCACGTTAATGTTTACAAAGTTGAGGTTAAACCCTTTAATTTCAGTTTTTCTAAAGTCCAGCAACTGATCTGTTAACTCAATTAACCGATTGGTATTCTTCTTCATGATCACCAGGTTATCCGTAATAGCAGGTATCTCTTCGGTCTTTTTCATTACCTCCTCTAGTGGTCCTTTAATTAAAGTTAGCGGAGTACGAATCTCATGGGTAACATAAGTGAAAAACTCAATCTTAGCATGATACAGTTCTTTCTCTTTTTTCGATTCCCACAATTCAATTTTGCGCTTATTTTTGTTGCTGATGCGTTGATGATAATAACGGATAGCATAGTATATAGCCACTGCAATTACTAAGGCATAAAATAAAAAGGCAAGCGGACTGGCCCATATAGGTGGTTTTATAATGATCTTTAGCTCAGTGATTTTGTTGCTCCACATACCACTGCTGTTTGCTGCCTTTAACTTGAATACGTATGTGCCAGGAAATAAGTTTGTGAAATATACCTTCCTGTTGGTTTTTAAATAAGTCCAGCTTTTATCCAATCCTTCCATTTTAAAGGTATATTCAGTCATTTCCGGCGCTGTATACCCCAAAGCGGCAAAGTCTATACTAAAAGTCGATTGGTCATGGGCCAGCTCAATCTCGTCTGTAAAGTTAATGGAGCGGCTTAAAGGAGAATTCTTCTTATTAATTTCTATCTCTTTATTATAAACCTGAAAACCGGTGATGTAAACCGGTGAGACAAATTTATTCTGTCTGAACTGATCGGGAAAGTAACTAATCAACCCTTTTACGCTGCCAAAATACATCCTTCCATTAGCATCTTTAAATGCGGAGCTATAATTGAATTGATCACTAAGAAGCCCATTCGCCTTAGTGTATGATTTAATTCGATTGGTAGCAGGGTTAAAGCATACCAGGCCTCTCGAGGTACTTATCCATAGATTACCATTCCTGTCTTCGAGAATTTTATAGAATACGTTACTCAGAAAGCCGCTTTTGCTGTTATACCTCCTAAAGTTTCGTTCCTTCTCATTAAACTGATTTAAACCATTTTCTGTGGCCACCCACAAACCTCCGTTTGCATCTTCAAACGTGCTGTTTATGGCATTGGAACTTAAACTTTTTCTATTATTTTCTTCGTATTTGTAATAACCGGATGTTCTATTGGTCGGATTATAAAAATAAAGTCCATCTCGTAAAGAACTTGCCCAAATAGTACCATGGCTATCTTCAATCAGATTTGAATAATGCAGGTTCCCGGGCACTTCGTTTAGCAAGGTGAAGTCGTTGCCCGCTCTATTGTAGCGGTACAAGCCAAATGATGTACCCACCAGAATTTCGCCCGACCGGGTTTTAAGCAGACTTTCAATAAAATTGCTTTTCAATTCATTTGGGGCTTGTCCGGCACGATAATGTCTGATCACTTTCGACGTTTTTATATCCATTACATCCAGTCC
>NZ_JBFTNT010000052.1:0-21705 GCF_056397585.1 Pedobacter sp. 05L430
GATTCACCTTAGATCATCTCGACAGCAATTCAGTTAATGTTTACCTCAAAAGATTTGCGGATGCTTTTGGGAAAAGACCACAGGGAGTGAGGGCTTTTTTTAATGATAGCTATGAAGTATATGGTGCTAGCTGGACGCCAACATTCTTAGCTCATTTCAAGAAAGCCCGGGGATATGATCTGGAAAATTACATTCGCGAACTTGCAGACAGTGGAAATAATGACAGCACAAGAGAAATCGTAGCACGTCTGAAGTCGGATTACCGTGAGACGATGGATGAACTTTTACTTGAAAATTTCACTCAAAACTGGACAAACTGGGCCCATAACMTCAAATCCTTAACAAAAAATCAATCTCATGGTTCCCCTGGAAATCTTCTTGATCTTTATGGTGCGGTTGATATTCCAGAAACAGAAATCTTCGGCTCCAGCTATTTTCCCATCGTGGGCCTCCGCAGAGATTCTGGCGACATTAGAAATGTTGACCCAGATCCAATAATGAGCAAATTTGCTTCCTCAGCAGCGAATACAGGTGGCAAAACATTAATTTCCTCAGAAACGTTCACATGGCTTACCGAGCATTTCAAAACTTCTTTTTCGCAGTGCAAACCCGAGGTTGAGCAACTATTTCTTTCGGGTATCAACCATATATTTTATCATGGAACAACAAACTCACCATCGAATATTCCTTGGCCTGGATGGTTATTCTATGCCTCGGTAGAAATGAATCCAAATAATAGCCTGTGGCCGCAAGCCAAAGGTTTGAACGATTATATAGCCAGATGTCAGTCCATATTACAAAGTGGAAAACCAGACAATGAGTTACTTATCTATTGGCCCATTTATGATGTCTGGAATAATTCAAAAGGTATGGAAATGACCTTAAAAGTTCATGATGTAGATAAATGGTTACATCCAACCTCATTTTACAAGCTGTGTAAGCAGCTTTCAAAAATCGGCTATTCATTTGACTTTGCCTCAGACAGGCTATTAAGGAAAACAACGGTCAACAATAAGCTACTCAGCACATCAGAAAATGGAACAGCCTATAAAACATTAATCGTTCCTGAATGTGAAATGATAAATCCTGAGACGCTAGACAAAATTATCGGGTTAGCTTACAATGGAGCTATTGTGATTTTTCAGCAGTTGCCCAAGGATGTTCCCGGTTTATCTGATTTGGAAGAGCGAAGAAAAATGTTGAAAGCAAGCCTTTCAAAACTAACATTCAAGAATTCAGCCCCCGGTTTTAAACAATATGTTACTGGAAAAGGCATTATCTTTCTTGGAAATAATATTGAAGAAATTTTAAACTTCAATAGAATCAAAAGAGAAACGCTTGTCGATTCAGGTCTGGAGTTTACCAGAAGACAAATTGCATCCGGAAAATATTATTATTTGGTAAATCACAGTTCCAAATTGATTGATACAACCCTTTCACTCAATGAAAAAGGGTATGTCACTATCCTTGATCCACAGACAGAAGTTATCGGGACCGCAACTAAAAAAGAAAACAAAGTACGGATTCAGATAAGCTCAGGCCAAACTCTTTTTTTAAGAGTTGATAAGAGCCCTAAAACAACGGCTAGCTATTGGGTATATTTGGACAAGCCAGAAAAAGCAATAGCCCTTAATAAGCAATGGATTCTCCATTTTACTAAGGGAGGCCCTGAATTGCCTCCAGATCAAACATTAAACACTTTACGCTCCTGGACTGATTCAGGCGACCCAAAGTCAATTGCATTTGCGGGAACGGGGGTATATTCATCTACCTTTAACATAGAATCAAAGTCTGCAAAGGAATATGTCTTGGATTTAGGTAAGGTAAACGAAAGTGYCAGGGTATGGATAAACGGAAAGGAAGTTGGCATTATATGGAGTATTCCCTTTCAGGCCCGGATAGGAAAATTTCTGATCCCTGGCAAAAATACGATTAAAATAGAAGTTGTGAATTTGATGGCTAACCGCATTAGAGATATGGATATTAAGAAAATCAAATGGAAGAATTATCATGAGATTAACTTTGTGAATATTAATTATAAGGATTTTGACGCTTCATCCTGGAAGGTTATGCCTTCTGGACTTACTGGTCCTGTTTCAATAACACCTTATTATTAGTTATAAAAACAGTTGTATTCATATGATTAAAAACTTTGGTTCGCTATAAGTGTTAAATATTGGCAAACCTTAGATCATGAGCTTAAAACAGTATCATAAAAAACGTGATTTTAATAAAACATCCGAGCCTAACTCGGGTAAAGCAAAAACATCGGGAAAACTTCAGTTTGTAATTCAAAAACATGATGCTACTCGCCTGCACTATGACTTCCGGTTGGAAATGAATGGCGTGCTGAAAAGCTGGGCTATTCCCAAAGGTCCCTCAACAGACCCAAAAACCAAGCGTCTGGCAATGATGGTAGAAGATCATCCTTTTGACTACAAAAATTTCGAAGGCATTATCCCGAAAGGGGAGTATGGAGGGGGTACCGTAATTGTCTGGGATCAGGGAACTTATGAACCCATTGAAAAGATCAGGGGTAAAAAGGCGCAGGAGAAATATTTACTGGAACAGTTGCATTCCGGCTCGCTCAAAATAATACTTCATGGCAGCAAATTAAAAGGAGAATATGCTCTGGTGAAGACAAACGGGATGGGAGAGAATGGCTGGCTGCTAATTAAGCATAAAGACGATTATGCTTCTACAACTGATATTACTAAAAAAGACAAATCCGTACTTTCGGAAAAGACGATTAAACAAGTCGAAAAGACGAGCGATAAGGTCTGGCAAAATGGCCATGAACAGGTAGAGTCCATTGAAATCTCTACTGACGTCAAAACTTTATTGAAAAAAGCCAAGAAATCTAAAATCCCGATTGGTATGAAGCCAATGCTTGCTACACTAGTAGATGAGCCTTTTGATGATCCCAATTGGATTTATGAGGTCAAATGGGATGGTTATCGATCATTGGGGTATTGCCTGAAGAATGGGGATGTACAACTGCTTTCAAGGAACAATAAGCAATTCAATGAGAAGTTTTATCCTATTTTCCAAATATTACAAAGCTGGAAACAGAACATGGTAGTTGATGGGGAAATTCTGGTGATTAACGATAAAGGAATTTCTAATTTTGGAGCGCTTCAGAACTGGCGTAGTGAAGCCGATGGTGAATTGGTTTATTATGTGTTTGATCTGATATGGTATGACGGCAGGGATTTAACTGATCTTCCACTTAGTAAACGCCAGGAGATATTAGCAGAGGTTTTGCCTCAAAATGACGATCGGGTAAGGCTAAGTCAGATCTTTAAGGCAAGCGGTACTGAGTTCTTTAAGGCGGCCATAAAAATGGGTTTGGAAGGCATTATTGCTAAAAAAGCAGACAGTCTGTATACTAAGAATAACCGTTCTAAAGATTGGCTAAAGATCAAAGCCAATAAACGCCAGGAGGTGGTGGTTGTCGGGTTCACAAAAAATGATGATACACCCAGGGAATTTAGTTCTCTGTTGTTAGGAGTGTATGAAAACGGTCATTTGCACTACGTTGGCAAGGTGGGGACAGGCTTCAATGATCTGGCGCAAAAAGAAATGATGGCCCAATTCCGGCCATTAATTACCAATAAAAGTCCATTTTCGGAAATCCCTGATGTCAATAAACCTTCTCGCTTCAGGCCCAATCCACCAAAAACCAAAGTAACCTGGCTTAAGCCGGAACTGGTTTGTGAGGTCGCCTTTGCAGAGGTGACAGATGACGGTGTATTTCGCCATCCATCTTTCCAAGGCATGCGCGTTGATAAAAAAGCTAAAGATGTGATCAGAGAAACCGAGATAGAGACGAAAGCTATAGTAGAGAATGATATGAAAGATAATACTATCAAGCCTCCAAAGGCTACAGGGCGTAAAACGTTGCTTAATCCCAAAGATGAAACGCAGGTACGAAAAATTAAAGGTCATGAATTGAAGTTTACACATTTAAGCAAGCTTTACTGGCCTGAAGATGGGGTATCCAAAAGAGAGATGTTTAATTACTATTATCAGGTGGCCGATTATATTCTTCCCTATTTGAAAGATAGGCCTATGTCATTAAATCGTTTTCCGGGTGGAATTCATAGCAAGGGTTTTTACCAGAAAGATGTTAGAGAGATTGCACCTGATTGGGCCGATACATTTCCTTATACCACAGGTGATGGCGAACATAAGGAATACCTATTGGGCAACGATGAAGCCGCCTTACTTTGGATGGCATCGTTAGGGTGTATAGAAATGAATCCGTGGTTTTCCAGGAGTCAATCTCCAGACAATCCAGACTATTGTGTGATTGATCTGGATCCTGATAAGAATACATTCGATCAGGTGATTCAGGTGGCACAAATGGTGAAAGAAGTTCTGGACCAGATTAAAATACCATGTTACGCGAAGACATCTGGTTCTACTGGTATGCATATTTATATTCCTCTTGCGGCAAAGTATGACTATGATCAGTCGCAAATGTTTGCCAAGATTATTGTCAATTTGGTGCATCAGCAGGTCCCTGAGTTTACTACATTAGAAAGAATGGTCGCTAACCGTAAAGGAAAAATGTATTTGGATTTTCTGCAGAACAGACCAGGGGCCACCATTGCCTGTCCGTATTCGCTTAGGCCGAAGCCAGGGGCAACTGTTTCCATGCCTCTGGCATGGGATGAAGTTAAACCTGGAATGACCATGGATGATTTTACGATCTTCAATGCTGTGGATAGGATAAAAGAAACTGGTGATCTCTTTAAAGGTGCTTTGGGAAAAGGTATTGATTTAACGGCTGCGATTAACAAAGCGAAAAACGTGTTTGGATAACTTATTAGGCCATCCTTATACTTAAGTCAGGATTACTTGATCTTTTTAAAACTTCTGATTCTTTATTTAATTTTTTGAATACTAATATTATTAGCTTAAGTTTGAATGCCTGCTAAAATTCAAGGCATTTGTTTTTTATGGATTTTAATGCTTTAGTATTTCCTGAGAAAGTTACATCCCAACCTGTTATTATCCATCAGGAAACACAGCAATTGAGGTTGTACGGGGAAACGCCTTGGCATAGGGGCTGGAAAATGGCTTTTCCTCCCTCATTCAGAGAAGTCTGCTTTTGGGACGAGGTTACAGAACAACAACATCGGGCTGATGTATACACTCCATGCGGAACAACCCTTGAGTTCCAAAATTCACCTATTTGTATTGAAGAGCTGGAAAGCAGGGAAGCTTTTTATCCGAAACTGATATGGATATTGAACGGAAAAAAATTTAAAGGCTTCCGTATTTTGAAGCATTTACCAGATGTGGATCACCCCAAACTTGCCGACTTTGAGTTTTGCCATAGCGATCATCTTTCTATGATCAGAAAGTCTGACTTGCTAGGAAGAAAAGGGCATCCTAAAATATTAAATTTCTATCATCCTGAACTGAAGAATATACAGCTAACCAGCCACTATTATTCCTTTTGCTGGAAACATCCCCATCGGGTATGGTATCAAGCAAAATGTCCCATTATTGTTGATCTGGGAGGACACTTTCTTTATCAGCTCAAACAACGAAAGCAGCTATCGGGAAACTATCCTTACCTACATATGATCCCGCGAAAGGAATTCATTGCCAGGTTCATAGTTAAATAGTCCATCTATAAGGGCCGTAGGGCTGCTAACGTATCTAACACTAAAAATTCTTTATTTTTTTGTATTTGAATTTATTTCTGATGTGTTGATTAAAATATCGGCCTTTTGACCCGGCCGCTTTTAGCATATGATAAATTTCAGGAGGAACATTTTTATATTTATAGCACATTCCGGATACAAAAGTGATACATAATGTAGTGGCTTCCATGTCATAGGTAAAATATCGAATCACACTTGATGGCATAATTTATTTCTTTAAGTAGCAGAGTGCTATTTTCCTGTTTGCCTATCAGGGGCATCCACAGGCTTAGATTCAGAAGATCCTTTCTGGCGCAAATAAATCGTTAAAAATACTATTGAAGCTACTGAAAGAAACTCACTCTGCCAGTTCTGAAAAGTTTCAAACCAAAATTCCGGTTCAGCCAGATAGGACCAGACGGTATCTTCAGGGAGATGCTTAAAAACCTGTTCTACATTATGGTTCTTCCAACTACCATACAGGTGGAAACCCCAACTCAAAAAGAACAGCATTGAAAAACAAATAGATAGGGAATTACTGTAAAGTTTGAGTATCCATCCTCCCTTTCTTACTGCCCATGGCGCATCCGGATGAGGAAAGGGTTCCCGGTCCACCTCTTCTTTTTCATCAAGTTTTTTGGATTCTGCTGAGCCAATCTGACGCAGAAATATGGTAAGCACTACATACATTCCCATCTGCAGAAATTCACTTTCAAAATTCTCAAAGGTTGCTGATATGAAGTGCCCACTTTTGAGATAAGTGCCTATATTGAGCTGTGGGGCGTGCTCTTCCTTCAAGTCCCGGTTGTGTTGCCTCCAGCCGGTTAATGCCTGCGCACAAAGGGTAATTACAAACAAGAAGAGGAAAACAATAGTTAGCCCGTTGCGATATAAATACGAAGGTTTTTTAAATACTTTGTTCATCTTGTGGTTGAAAATAAGTAAAATGGTATAACCATTGGCAGGACATTTTGTTTATATAATATCATAAATCTATAAACAAAACAGAGCTTAACAGAAAGCGTAACAAAAAAGCATCTTGATTTGAAGATGCTTTTTTGTTTTTTCAGGTTTCAGATTTTCTTTACTTTGACTGCGTTGATTCCTTTCTTTCCGTTTTCAACCTCAAAGCTGACCCTGTCTTTTTCTCTTACCGGGCTAATCAGACCAGTGACATGGACAAAGATTTCCGGATCCCCGTTGTCCGGTACGATAAAGCCAAATCCTTTCGACTCATTGAAAAATTTTACTGTTCCTTCTGACATGTTGTTTTGTAATTAGGTTGATAATTTATTAATAATCTGATTGCTTTGTAATTTCTGTAAACATGCTGGAGCTCAAATTGTTTAACAAATTTTAAACAAAAATAAACTAAACGCTTAAAACTGGTGTCTGAATGACTGCTTTTTGATTCATTTTTATTTTGCTAAGACAATTGAAAAAATTCATACCTTATGGGGAGTTTCATTTTGTCAAAAAAGCGCTTTAGAACTTATGGATACCTGATCCATTCAATCAGGCAAACCTCTACTGAAGTTTCTTTATAAGCTGGCAAGGTGTTTGAACATGAAGGATCACTATGCGTAACTTTAAGGCAGCGGACAGTAGTACCAATGAGCTTGGACCAACTGAATTGAGTACCAATATTCAGGAACAGAAATCATTGCTGGCTGCTTTGCAACTTGCAGAGGAACGAAGTGCGATKCTTGCCGCCATCGTTGACTCCTCTGATGATGCAATTATTAGTAAAAATCTTAATGGAGTTGTAACCAGTTGGAACCTCTCCGCCCAACGTATCTTTGGCTATAGTGCCGAAGAAATGATTGGTGAATCGATAATGAAATTAATTCCAAAAGATAGGGCAGAAGAAGAGCCAAAAATCTTAAGTGTGCTCAAAAGCGGTCAGCGTGTAGATCATTTCGAAACCCAAAGAGTTACGAAACAGGGGCGGCTGATAGATGTTTCCTTAACCATATCACCTGTTAAAAATACTACTGGAAAAATAATTGGCTTATCTAAAATTGCCCGTGACATTACCGATAAAAAGCTAGAAGAACAGCGTAAGAATGATTTTATTGCCATTGCCAGCCATGAACTTAAAACCCCATTAACTTCGGTGCGATCTTATATACAACTGGCTTTGGCCAAAGCCAGGAATTCGTCTGATGCATTTACGGAAAACATACTTTCCAGGGCAGAAGTGCAAACAACAAGAATGGTCGCAATGATCCATGATTTTTTAGATCTTTCCAGGCTGGAGGACGGTAAAATGTCACTCAACCTTTCCAGATTTACGCTGGTCCAGTTGATGGATGATTTAATGGCAGAAGCTAAGATTCTCGCCCCCGGTCACATCATAACATACCAGGGATGTACTAACCTGGAGATGTATGCAGACCGGGAGAAAATCAGCCAGGTTTTAAGTAATTTGCTAAGCAATGCTGTTAAATACTCTCTGGCAGGAACTTTTGTACGCATTGATTGCACACGTGAACAAAACAACGTTTCAATCAATTTTACCGATCAGGGGGTGGGTATTGATCTACTTGACCAGCCTCGATTGTTTGAGCGCTTCTATCGTGTAAAAAATGAGCAGATGAAGAATGTTTCGGGTTTCGGAATCGGGCTTCATCTGGTATCAGAAATACTGAAACTGCACGGCAGTGAAATCAGAGTGAAGAGTCAGCCCGGTAAAGGATCCACATTTTATTTTATACTACCTGTTTATATTGATTAAACGTCACCGCCGAACTTCAGGTTTTTATTTTTTATAAATGAAAGTAAGCGAATCTTTAACAGCAAGTCCACTGATTTCCTGCGCGTTGTAGCTAACAATATAGGTACCCGGTTTATCTAGCAAATAAGCTTTACTGATATTTACCTTTACACTAAGACTATCACCGGGTTTAACTTCAATGTAACTATCGGCAGGAGGCGGCATGATGCGTTTGGCCATTGCTCCCTGATACCTGGCTTCAGCGCCCTTATCGTCTTTAATATCTAGATATTTGCTCATTGGTGGTTCAAAAGGAGTATGCCATTTACAGAACGATTGTGGCTTAACAGAGGGGTTATAAACCGTGAACCGAAGCTCAAGAGAGTCGCCAGCCTTAATAACTGGCTTCATGCTCATGCGGGCAGTCATTTGTGTATTGGCAACTGTGTCTATTTTATTAATAGTATCTGCTGTTGAAGCTGTTCCATTGCTTTGTTCTTTATTCGTGCCACATGAAGCCAGTAGCAGTAGACTTGTAGACAGCAGTAGGTGTATTTGTTTCATATATATGATATTGCTTTACCTAACCACAAACGTTTAATGATTGCTTAACGCTACAAACTTTATAAATAAAAAAAATCTTCCACAATGTCTAATTATCAATTTTCGTTTGTCATGTYATAAGCATTCCGAAATTACTGAAAATTGTCCAACTTTACTCATTCGGTTGTCATTGGCTTGTATTACATTATAATTAAAATTAAAGAATATGAATGATTTTTTATTGATTTTCAGAAGAGATTTTACCAATAAGGATGCTCAACCTTCTCCAGAGGAATTGCAAAATTCCATTAAAGCGTGGCAAAACTGGTTTGGCGGCATTGCTGCACAGAACAAACTTTCCAGGCCATTACAACGCTGGGATATCGCTGGTAAAGTTGTGAAGTCAAACAAGCATGTGATAAACGGTCCTTTTGTGGAAATTAAAGAGTCTATTGGCGGACTAATTATTGTCAGGGCAGAAAATTATGAAGAGGCGGTTGAAATTGCACAGAGTTGCCCAATCCTCGAACTCGGCGGAAATGTAGAAATAAGGATGGCTAGTGATCCCGAGGGATAATCATAGTTATGTAATGAAACAACAAGAACTGATACCACATCTATTCAGGAGCGAATATCAAAAGATGGTTTCTGTACTTTGCCGCTTGTTTGGTATCGCGCATATGGAAATAGCGGAGGATATTGTGAGTGAGACTTTCCTTGCTGCTACCGAAATATGGAGCACCAAAGGTATACCAGAAAACCCAACGGCATGGTTGTACACCGTTGCTAAAAATAAAACTAAAAATTATTTAAAGCGAGATAACCTCTTCCAGCAGAAACTATCTCCAGAGATTCAGTACCATGCCGCTAAAATGGAAGAATTTGAGCTTGATCTGTCTGTGAAAAATATCGGGGATAGCCAGCTTGCCATGATCTTTACCATATGTAACCCTGAGATATCCACCGAATCTCAGGTGGCACTGGCATTGAATTTACTTTGTGGATTTGGTATCCAGGAGATTGCTGATGCTTATCTGACCAATAAAGAAGTGGTCTATAAAAGACTTCAAAGAGCGAAGGAGAAGTTAAAGGAAGTAAATGTCAGGATTGAACAGCCGGATTTAACTGAAATCAGCAAACGTGTAGATACTGTGCTAATCACCCTGTATCTTTTGTTCTCTGAAGGTTATTATTCGACAACGCAGAACACAACTCTCCGAAGAGATTTTTGCGCGGAAGCGATGCGTCTGACCTATTTATTAACCGCTCAGGAGAGAACCAATCTTCCCGAAGTAAATGCATTGTTTTCATTGATGTGTTTTCATGTTTCTCGCTTTGATGCCCGCGCAAATCAGGACGGAGAAACTATATTGTACCACGATCAGGATGAAAGCCTTTGGAATAAGGAATTGATTGATCAGGGCAAGTACTATTTAGGTTTATCTGCCAATGGCAATCAGTTAACCAAATATCATTTGGAAGCTGGTATCGCATATTGGCATACCCACAAAGAGGACACGCCAGAAAAATGGTTACAAATTCTTGAGCTATATAATAACCTTCTGATTATAGAATATTCGCCAATTGTTGCTTTGAACAGGACTTTTGCCCTTGCCAAGGCTTATGGGAAGGCGATAGCTATTGTGGAAGCAGAAAAGTTGAAACTTACAGATAATCTTTTTTATTATTCACTGCTGGGTAACCTGTACACAGATATTGATGATACAGTTGCTTTGCAGCATTATAGACAGGCACTTTTACTCGCCAGTTCGAACGCCGACAAGACAATTATCACCAAATACATTCGGCACTTGACCGTTTAATTCTTAGGTACTTTGCCCAGATAATTATCAAGGCTCCAACGATAAGACGATAGGGTAGCCAATATAAATGCACCAGCACTTGCGCTAAAAACGGAATAATTTAAAGGTGCTTTTAACCCTAGCGTAATGGTCATCACGAATGCAAATGACAACAGCAGCAGGAAACTTCCAATAGCGGATTGCCTGGTTCTATAACCGATAATGAGCAATAGCCCAAATAGCGCTTCACCTGCAGTTGCAATAAAACCCATGATATCTGAAATCGATTTGGATAAAAATGGGAGTAGAGTGTGGGTGTATTCCTGAAAAGACTCCCAGTTGCCCCAGGCAATATTAGTTTGTCCTGCGGCACCCAGCCAGCCAATTCTGTCCAGGACTGCAGAGAAAAAACCAAGTCCTAATGCAATACGCAGAAATAGTTGGGCTGTATCCGTATATTTTTTCATCAATATATTCTTTATTTATAATGCTTTGTTATTAACCTAGGCTAAATGTACTAAAAAGCCTTCTTAGAAAAGATAAATGAGGGTGTCCGAAAAAGTGAGGTCGTCATCTCTTCTATTGTCGAGATGACGATGTGGCATGATGCCATTAGCATAACGACCACCCTCATTTTGTGAAGTATTCCTGCTAACCTTATCTTAAATTACCTGGTTTGCGAATCCAGTTACTATAAGTTTGCTTACCAATACGGGCGTTATCCCCGGGCACAAGAGACTGATCGTTAATTTCTGTACCAAAATATGGAGCATGGACATCTGAGATCACTTCTCTGTTGTCATTTTTAAGGCTAAGGTATTGCCTTACGATTTCATCAAGCCCAATTTTTTCTGGCCCCGCAACTTMTGCTGCGCCATTTAAGGGAGTTCCCACAGCAATATCAGCCAGAGCTTCAACAACATCATCTGATGCGATGGGTTGGAACTTAGCTGACGAAACATGGATCTGATCTCCTTGAGTCCCAGCCTGTGCAATACCTCCTACAAATTCAAAGAATTGTGTGGCATGAAGGATAGAATAAGGAATTCCGGATTCTTTAATTAGTTTCTCTTGGGCAAGTTTGGCCAAAAAATAAGTGTTGGCGTTCGGACGATCGGTGCCAACAACCGATAGCGCAACATGGTGTTTTACGCCGGCAATTTTTTCTGCAGCAATCAGGTTGCGTCCAGAAGTTTCGAAGAAATCCAATACTGCCTTTTGTTCAAATGATGGAGAGTTGGCTACATCAACTACTACTTCTGCGTCTGTTAAAGCTTCTGCCAGTCCTTCTCCGGTAACAGCGTTTACTCCAGTTCCCGGCGAAGCCGCCAATACTTCATGACCCGCTTCGCTTAAAGTGTTTACCAGTTTTGTTCCAATGAGGCCAGAGCCTCCGATTACGACAATTTTCATATGTTAATTTTAAAATTTTGATTGTTTATGATGATAACAATCGTCATTTTAAAATTGGACAAATCAGCAAGTCTTAACTCTTGTTGGTTAAATCAAGATCAGCCTTAATGCACTGATAGAAATTATTTTTTATACAAAAAAGCTTAATCAATTGCCAATATTATTTATTTCTGCTACTGTTTATCTTCTAAATTTGTTATACACATAACCGAAAAACCAGATATCACATGAACAGAAGACTATTGTTGGGCTTGATGTTAATCCTGCTCACAACCTCTGCCTTACAGGCGCAAAAGAAGATTGGTAATGAAACCCCAGAGCAAAAAGACAAAAGAATGGAATGGTGGAAAGATGCCAGATTTGGGATGTTTATCCATTGGGGCTTATACGCTTTACCTGCCCGCCACGAATGGGTAAAAAGTAATGAACACATTACTAACGAAAATTACCAGAAATATTTCGATCAATTTAATCCTGATCAGTTCCAGCCTAAACTATGGGCAAAAAAAGCGAAAGCAGCAGGAATGAAATATGTTGTATTAACCACTAAACACCATGAAGGTTTTACATTGTTTGATAGCAAGTTCACCGATTACAAAGCAACCAATACTTTGGCTAAAAGAGATTTAGTAAAAGAGTTTGTTGATGCTTTTAGAGCAGAAGGCTTAAAAATTGGTTTCTATTACTCACTGATAGATTGGCATCACCCAGATTTCACAGTTGATGAATATCATCCTTTAAAACCGGCAAACAATGATGAAAATCAATATTTAGCATTGAATAAAGGTAGGAATATGGCTAATTACCGTAAATATTTAAGCAATCAGGTTAATGAGATTTTAACTAAGTATGGAAAAATTGATATACTCTGGCTTGATTTCTCATATCCAGGTAAGCATGGCAAGGGCAAAGAAGACTGGGCATCTGTTGACCTGTTAAAGCAGATCAGAAAATTACAGCCGGGTATAATTGTAGATAACAGACTGGATCTAGATGACTACACAGACGGTGCAGATTTTGAAACACCAGAACAGGTTAGTACCGAAGCTTTGGCAAAATTTAAAGGTAAGACATGGGAAACATGCCAGACTTTTTCAGGTTCCTGGGGCTATTACAGAGATGAAAATACCTGGAAAACTAATAAACAATTGCTGAGCTTATTAGTTACCTCAGTTGCCAATGGTGGTAATTTATTGTTAAACGTTGGTCCAACAGCCAGGGGCGAATTTGATAACCGGGCAAATACCGCACTGGATAGTCTTGGACTTTGGATGCATGCTAATTCTAAGTCAATTTACGGATGCACTTTTGCACCAGATAAATTTAAACCTGCTCCGGGAACCCAGCTTACCTACAACAAAGCTGGCAAAAAACTGTATGTTCATCTTTTTGAATATCCTAAAGATGGCAAAATAGTGCTGGATGGATATGGTGAAGACGTCGTTTATGCCCAGTTTTTACATGATAATTCAGAACTCTTAACTGATAAAGACAAATCGACTTCCGGTAGTCTTGTCTTGAAATTACCAACCCAAAAACCAAACTTTCAAATTCCGGTTATTGAATTGAGTTTGAAATAATTCATTTTATTGTCTCGCAGCTATTTCTGTGAGACAATAATTTTCTATATTTGTTAGGCAATCGATTGTTTCGTTGTTTAATAACCAAATAAAAGTATGACGATCTGTAAACGAGTTATGTGTTGCGTGGCATTTTTCACCTGCTGTGCAACTTATACCTGGGCCCAAAGCGCCAACCCTTATGTCCTAAACGCAGGAACTAAACCTTATTTATTGCGTAGTTATCTCATGTTCGATGGAAAGAAACGTACACACGTAATTTCTGTAGGCACTTCTGAGAAACTGAACTATTCTTATGATTTGAAACAGGGAGCATTATTGCAGGTATGGCGTGGGCAATTTCTTGATGTGACTGAAATGTGGAAGGATAGAGGAGAGCCTCAACTAGCCAAACCTTTAGGTACTGTGTTACCCCTTTCTGCAGCTCCTGCAATTACAGCACTGACTGATCAAAATGCAGTATGGCCTGATTCTATAAGCTTTGATGATCTCCAAAATAAGGGATATGTATTAGATAAGAGCAAGATGCCAACGTTTTTATATTCCTCAAATGGTGCTGATATAAGTGATAAAATAGTAGTGCAAAGCGGAGGTAGTGGTATAGACCGTACAATAAGCATTAGCAATAGCAAGGGACCTCTTTATTGCAGGATTGCTGCCGCACAAACTATCACTGCATTGAAAGACAACACTTATAGCATTGGAAATAAAGCATATACTATAAAAGTATCCGCTGAAACAAAGACTTTTATAAGGAAAACAAAAAATGGTCAGGAACTGCTTGCTCAATTGGCCAATGGAACTGATTCATTAACCTATTCTCTAATCTGGTAATCAAAGAATGAAAAATTCAAAATACTTATTGTCTCTTTTATTACTGGGTGCTGGTATTGTAAACTCAAATGCACAAACAGAAAGTCAAATATTTCCAATTGTTACTGTTCCAATTCCCAAAGAAATAGCACTTGAAGTTGGTGGAATGACCTTTTTACCCAACGATGAATTGGCTGTGGCTACACGCCGTGGCGAGGTATGGATTATCACAAATCCATATATGAAAGATGGGGAGCAACCTAAATATCGCCTATTTGCGCATGGTATGCATGAAATATTAGGCTTAAACTATATTAAGGGGGATATTTATCTGACTCAGCGCGCTGAGCTTACACGCCTCCGGGATCTGGATGGTGATGGTGAAGCCGATGAATACCGAACAATGTATTCCTGGCCATTATCCGGCAATTATCATGAGTATGCCTATGGCCCTATGCTAGACAAGGATGGCAACATGGTAGTTACCCTAAATTTAGGGTGGATAGGATTTGGAGAAAGCATGTCCAAATGGCATGGCTGGATGCTCAAATTCACTCCCGATTTTACCATGAAGCCCTTTGCTACTGGCTTCCGTTCACCTGCGGCTTTCGCTCTGAATAACAATGGTGATGTATTTTATGCAGAGAATCAGGGCGATTGGGTAGGCTCAGGTAGCATCACTCATGTTGAAGAGGGCGACTTTTTAGGCAACCCTGCAGGCTTGATCTGGGCTGATCAGCCTGGCTCTCCAGTAAAGCTTCGGAAAAAAGATATTCCGGATACAGGTGAACCCAAGTACGATGTAGCCAAAAGGGTACCCGGATTAAAAACTCCTTCTGTATGGATCCCACATTCTATCATGGGTAATTCAACTTCCGGAATCCTTAATTATTCAGATAATGGAAATATGGGCCCTTTTAAAGGACAGCTGTTTGTAGGCGACCAGGCCCAGAGTAAAATCAGTAGGGTATTCCTTGAAAAGGTTAAAGGGGTTTACCAGGGGATGGTATTTCCTTTTCGTGAAGGATTTTCTTCGGGTATATTAAGAATGAACTGGGGTTCTGATGGCAGTATGCTTGTAGGTATGACTTCAAGAGGATGGTCTTCAACCGGAAAAGAAGAATATGGACTGCAGCGTTTGACTTGGTCTGGCATCATGCCTTTTGAGGTGCAAACCGTAAAGGCTCAGCCCGACGGTTTCGAGCTGGAATTTACCATGCCAGTAGATGAAAAAACTGCCCGTAATGCTGGCTCTTATAAATTATCGACTTTTACTTATAAGTACCATCATATTTACGGAAGTCCGGTGATAAACCAATCTCCCCGCAACATTAAAGCAATCGTAATCTCTCCAGATCATAAACGCGTACGATTAGTACTGGATAGTTTAAAAGAAGGGTATATTCATGAGATCAGAACTGAAGGACTACGCTCAGAAGGCGACAATACCCCTCTGCTCCACAATTATGGATATTATACTTTAAATAAGATTCCGGATGGAGAAAAAGTAGTGGCAACGGCCGAAAACAAACCAACTGGTAGCATGCAGACTTCAAACGCAGCACAAGGTATGGATCATCATCACATGGGGAATATGACAGCCAACAACAGCAAAATTACTGGTAGTACTGCAGCAGGGAAACACATTACCAAACAGCCAATAAGCTGGAAGAACGGGYCGGATAAAACCATTTTATTAGGAACCAAACCGGGATTGAAATTTGACATTACAAATTTGACTTTAAAAGCAGGAACGAAAGTGAAGCTAACCTTTGCCAATACAGATGATATGCTGCACAATTTTGTGCTCACAACTCCAGGAGCGGGTAATGTTGTCGGAGAAATGGTGATGAAGATGGGGCTTGATGGTGAAAAGTATGATTTTGTTCCTAATAGTGCTAAGGTACTTGCACATACCACATTATTGCAACCGGGAAAATCAGATACTATTTATTTTACTGTACCAAAAACACCTGGGATATATCCTTTTATCTGTTCTTATCCTGGCCACTACACGGTAATGAAGGGACAGATCAAAGTGATTAAATAGATCATGAACCTAGCGATTGTAATATGTTCTTCTTCCTTTAACAGTGTTACAATAATCGTATAAGTTCATTCGCAATAGATGAGCGCCGAGTGCCAGGCTCGCAAGAGTATCGATGCCATATTTTTTATCCAGCAAGCTTAAAATATAATCTGTCATATAGGGATGAGTAAAATCATCCCTTTGTACTTTTACTTCAAGGTTATTAATGGTATAATAATAGATCCAACTCGTAATGATCTTTTGTATCAGGAATTCTTGCTCTGAAACAAGTAACTCATAATTTCTTTCTTGTACAGCAATAGGACTAAAATCTATGTTCAGGAACTGTATAAAATGATTATAATGGACGTCAAATAATTCCCTGGTCAGATTGTTAAATAAACAATTGACATTTTTATTTTCCACCCTCAGGTGTTTACCTTCGGGTTGGATAAAGAAAAGTTCAGCGGTTTTAACCCAGGGTTTTCCAGGTCGATAATGATAGATATCATCCGGATGTCCGCTGTCTTTTGAGTAGAATAACGGTTTCAATGCAATACGGCTTCTAGAAAATCTAGATCCTCCTCTTCATCAAACCCGAGTTCATCTTCTTCATCAAAATCGAKATTATCAAGATCTTCCTCAATTGGGAATTCATCATCCTCAAGATCATCATCTTCAAATTGGATATCGTCGTCTTCTGGTGGGCCATTCAATAATGAATTCCAATTATCAGTTTCTGCTGTTAAAGCTGGATCCATGATCGCTGTCTGCTTTTCTTTTATTTTGGTTTCCATAAAGCTGTTTTGATTAGTTTTCAAATTTTACCAATACGCTCGTCCAAAGTATTAAGGTATACCCTAAAAAATATAAAACCTTAATTACTTTAAATTTACGGTTTTAATTGAGAACTAGGAAGATAAAAAAACATCTGGTCGTGCGGCATCACTGTCTTTTCTCAATATTGTCAATTTATTAGAAAAGCTAGCTAAATTCTGCATCTCTTCATGTCTTTCTATGGGCTATTTTTGTTAAAAAAAATAAACTATGAAAATAAAATGGTCGGGCGTATTTCCAGCCGTAACAACCAAGTTTACGGATAATGATGAGTTAGATTTCAATGCATTTGACGAAAATATCTATGCCCAGCTCGAGGCGGGTGTTGATGGACTAATCCTTGGGGGATCTCTGGGCGAAGCAAGCTCACTTACAAACGAAGAAAAATTTGGGTTACTGTCTCATACCATAAAATTGGTAAATGGAAGGGTACCGGTTTTACTCAATATTGCAGAATCAACTACCAAAGCAGCAGTACAAGTCGCAAAAACAGCTAAGGAATTAGGGGCTAGCGGCTTAATGCTTTTACCACCAATGCGTTATTATGCCGATGATGAAGAAACACTTGCTTTTTTTAAATCAGTTGCTGAAAGTACAGACTTACCAATCATGATTTACAACAATCCAGTAGATTATAAAATTGAGGTAACATTGGATATGTTCGCAGAACTTGCTAACTATGAAAACATTCAGGCTGTCAAAGAATCGACAAGGAACATTTCGAACATTACAAGAATGATCAACAGATTTGGAGACCGGTTTAAAATCTTTACGGGAGTAGATCCTATCGCTATGGAAAGTCTGGTAATGGGAGCACATGGATGGGTAGCAGGACTTGTAGATGCCTTTCCTAAAGAAACAGTAGCAATTTACCGCTTGGTAAAATCTAACAGGATACAGGAAGCTTTAACAATTTACAGGTGGTTCCTTCCGGTTCTTGAATTGGATATTCATCCTAAACTTGTACAATATATAAAACTCGCTGAGGTGGGTACCGGTATAGGAACAGAAAACGTAAGAGCACCGCGATTAAAAATTAAAGGTAAAGAACGCGAGCGTGTCCTTAAGATTATTAACGATGCATTGGTGGCAAGACCTGTATTACCAGAAAACAGCTGGGGAGTGTTAGAATCACCAGCTGTATGAACGGAAGGAGCATAATTGCATCCCAATATTCCAAAAGGACAGCMAAAGTCTTCTATGCGAGTAATCCTGCATCAGGTGAGCTACTTAAAGAGGAATTTTTCAATGCTGTTGTCGAAGATTTAAATGAGGCAATGACTGCAGCGACAGAAGCGCACTACAAACAACTCCCTAAAAGTATCAGGGTTGCCTTCCTTAGAAGTATAGCAGAGGAACTTGAGTTTATCGGTGAAGAGTTGGTAGCGCGTGCGCAGTTGGAAAGTGGTTTAACTAAAGTACGCTTAACAGGCGAATTGGCAAGAACTACCGGACAACTCAGGCTCTTTGCAGACCAGGTTGAAGAAGGTTCATGGCTGAATGCCATCATTGATACTGCTATTCCAGATCGACAACCAATTCCTAAACCCGACATCAGGCGAATGCTGGTGCCCTTGGGGCCAGTGGTTGTATTCGGTGCGAGTAATTTCCCGCTTGCATTTTCTGTTGCCGGAGGAGATACGGCTTCTGCATTTGCTGCCGGTTGCCCAGTTATTRTGAAAGCCCATGCTGCCCACCCTGGCACCAGTGCGCTTGCTGGTCAGGCGATCATGCGCGCCCTACACAAATCTGGAGTACATCATGGTTTTTTTTCAATGTTATTTGATGAGGGCTATGAAATAGGAGAAATGCTTGTTAAGCATTCAGAAACCAGAGCGGTCACTTTCACAGGTTCATATCAAGGAGGAATGGCTTTACTCAAAATGGTGCAGCAGAGGAAAAATCCGATTCCATTTTTTGCAGAAATGGGAAGCATAAATCCCATATTTCTGTTGCCACAGGCATTAAAAAGCAGGGCAGGGCAAATTGCTTCCACTTATGCAGGATCAATTACCATGGGCGCAGGACAATTTTGTACAAACCCAGGTTTGCTGATTGCTGTTAAATCAAAGGAGCTTGATATTTTTATAGAACACTTAAAAATAGAAATAGAGCGTGTAGCTTCTGCTACCATGCTTACAGTTGGCATCTACAACAATTATAAAAAACGAACCACAGAGGTGCTTAAACAACCAAATACAGAAGTTTTAGCGRCTTCCCTGGTTTTAAATGCTGATGCCAGCTGTCAGGCACTATCTATTGTATCAACAATTTCGGGGAACGAATTTCTCCAAAACCCAGTGCTTCAGGAAGAAATTTTTGGGCCATACTCTATGCTTGTTATAGCCGACGACACCAGGCAGCTTACTGATATAGCCGATATCCTGCAGGGGCAATTGACCATTACAATGATGGCTGAACCATCGGAACTGGCTGAATATCATTTGCTGATCGAGAAGTTAAAAGATAAAACGGGCCGTTTAATCCTCAACAATCCACCAACAGGGGTAGAGGTTTGCGCAGCCATGCAACATGGCGGACCTTTCCCGGCTACAAATGATTCACGTTTTACTTCTGTTGGATCAACCGCTGTGCTTCGTTTTTGTCGACCATTAGCCTGGCAAAACTGGCCTGATGAAATGCTTCCTGATGAATTAAAAGAAAAGAATCCACTCAATATTTTCAGATTGATAAATAACAAATGGACTAAATAGCCATGAATAGCAAAACTTTTTTTTGTGTAGATGCACATACCTGCGGTAACCCGGTAAGGCTTGTCGCCGGAGGAGGACCCGTCCTAAACGGGAAAAATATGAGTGAGAAACGGCAACATTTTTTGAAAGAATTTGATTGGATCCGCAAAGGGTTAATGTTTGAACCCCGGGGCCATGATATGATGTCGGGCAGTATACTTTATCCTCCTCATGATCCTGCAAATGATGTTGCAGTATTATTTATAGAAACGAGTGGCTGCCTTCCAATGTGCGGACATGGTACAATTGGCACCATCACTATAGCCATTGAAGAAGGATTAATAAAACCAAAAATCCCAGGACTTGTACGCATGGAGGCGCCTGCCGGTCTGGTTTTAATTGAATATAAAGAAACAGCTGGAAAGGTGATTTCTGTTAAACTTCGAAATGTGCCTGCGTACCTCGCCGCTGAAAATCTTTCGATTGAATGTCCGGAATTGGGAGAGTTCTTTATTGATGTTGCCTATGGCGGTAATTTCTACGCCATTATTGATCCTCAGAAGAATTTTAAAGGCATACAGGAGCATACCGCCGGTCAGCTTATTAGCTGGAGTCGAGATATCCGAAAGCAAATCAATGAAAGGTATAGTTTTGTGCACCCGCAAGATCCTACAATTAATGGCTGCAGCCATATTCTTTGGGCGGGAGATACGATTGATCCTACCGCTACCGCTCGAAATGCGGTATTTTATGGCGACAAAGCTATAGATCGTTCACCTTGCGGCACGGGTACATCAGCTAGAATGGCGCAGTGGCATGCAAAGGGAAAATTGAAAAAAGGAGATGTTTTTATTCATGAAAGCATCATAGGAAGCAAATTCACAGGTAGGATTGAGGATGTTGTTACGATGGATAAATACGATGCTATTATTCCAAGCATCGAAGGCTGGGCCGAAGTATATGGATACAACACCATTAAAATAGATGACAGAGACCCGTATGCTCATGGATTTCAGGTGATATAAGATATAAGAAACAAATGCAGAAAATTATAATAATAGGTGCTGGAATTGTCGGACTAAGTTCTGCTTATTACCTAAGCAAAAAGGGACATCAGGTAACCGTAATCGACAAAGGCAGTATTAAAGACAGTTGCTCATTTGGCAATGCGGGTATGATCGTTCCCAGTCATTTTATCCCGCTTGCAGCACCCGGAATGATTAGTCAGGGGTTTAGATGGATGTTCAATAGCAGCAGCCCATTTTATGTAAAGCCATCCCTAAGTTCCGGACTGCCTGCCTGGGGCATCAAATTTCTTCGAAAGGCAAATAAAAAGCATGTTACAGAATCCGCAGAGCCACTACGGAACATCTCACTGCTCAGCAAAAAATTATACGAAGGACTTTATAGCAATCCTGCACTGGATTTTGACCTCACCAAAAATGGAATTTTAGCTTACTATAAAACCGAAGCTGCTGCAGAAGAAGAATTGCACCTGGCACTTAAAGCAAAGGAACTTGGATTGGATATAGCTATATTAAATTCCGATGAATGTAAAGCACTCCAGCCAAAACTGGATCTGGATGTACTTGGAGCGGCTCACTATCGATGCGATGCGCACC